>NZMW01000017.1 GCA_002694685.1 Balneola sp. | reverse complement strand
TTTTGAAGCCCATCTCATTGGTGATATTATACAAACCAGTGTCGTAGGGAAGTTCTAAATCCTCATCATGTTCGTACATCCACAGTACTACCTGCTCGATCAGATGACGGGCACGGCCACAGGCACCACGCGGATCAAAATGCACGAGTTTCTCCACGGCTTGGGCATCGCCAATAAACTCAGGCCAGTCTGCTTTTAAGAATCCAAAATTGGACATATCAGGATAAATTATTTACAAATACTTTAAAGTTTTTAAGCTTTTCTAGGTTTCTACCTTTCGAATAATTCCTTTTGTGAACTTTATCTACTTCAGAATGACACTGAACACATAAGCACTTCAAATTATTAATACTATTGTTTTGTTTATTTGCATCAATATGATGAACCTCACAAAAAAACTCAGCCTTTCTAGCTTTTAGTTTAATACCACATTCTTCACATATATAGTGATTTTTTGCTCTATAAGCTTTTGATACGTGATTCCAATCTAGTGTATATCCATCATTCCTTAGCTCATCTTTAGAATAATCCCGATCATTGGATTTTGACAAAATCACGTCATACCAAGCAAAATCTCCAGACCCGAAAACACTCAAATTTGACTCTTTGATACAATTCTTGCAGAGTTCAAGATCTATTTTACCAAGTGATTCACGTTGATCAATACAATATATTTCTACGGGCATTTTATTAGCGAATCTAAAACCAGTGTACTCTTCCATGGTAGTACAATCTATTATATGATACTTAGGCAATCCATCATGCTGCTTTGTTGCATACCGATGTAAGTATGCAAACATATAGTATTCATTATTACCAGAATTGTATATAAAGGAATTACCTATCCTTTTGAGCTTTCTGTATCTGATATCATGTAAAGTATCTATTTCGAAATCAGAGTCCCGAACATATCTAGCCCTTAATTTATCTAATAAAAAGCCAGCTGTTATTCCTTTGGTAAAATCGTAAATCATTCCGAACTAATACTAAATATTTCTTCTATTACTTTATCACTACTTGTTATTGCTCTAAATTCAACTCTTCTGGAAATTGCTGGACTAATTCTTTTATCATCACTTTCATAAACGTACTCACCATCACTATTCAGTGCTTTCGAGTAAGACATTCCAGTTGCCGTAAGTACATAATCAAATCTTTCTTTTTGTGAACTATTCAAATTAGAGTATGCATCACTGTTTCGTACATAACTCAGTACTTCAATGGCTCGCATTGATGAAAGCCAGAGATTGAAACTATAACTATCAGCACCACTTTTAGGTGGTATGGTGTCTGTATGCCCCTCTATTCTAATTTCTTTTATGTACTTTAAGTATTCTGGGTTAGATACTATATCAAAATAGCGAGGAATAAACCAATCAAGAGTTTCTTTCATCTCCTGTGACATTGTGTACTCACCTAACTCAAATAAAGTCCTATCTCCTTCAGTACTAAATCTCACAGTTCCATCTGGTGTAATCTGGACATCTCCATCCTTTACTTCTTCATCTAGTTCTGTAACTAAAGCGTTATATATTTCATCTGATACATATCTATACTGAAAAACCTGGATAACATAGTTTATAGCTATAAATAAAAATACGACCATTAAACCAGTCATAAGATCGGCTATTGAAATCCAGTAACTATTATCTGATTTCTTCACGATCTATCTAACTCTGCTTTGTTTTCTAAATATTGTACATACGTTTTCATCAGGTTGTCTAGGTTTTTAAAGGTAGTCTGTAAGCGACTATTGAATGACTTATCGAGCTCTTCGATCTGACTTATATCAAATTGCCTCAATTCACTAAGTGCATGGTTCATTGCTGTAGCAGCATCAAGAACGCCATCCTCTCTTTTCAGCCAACCTTCGATTTTCTCTTGTGAAGAGATAAACTCTTGGACTATCTTCTCCAACTCATTTTTATATACATCGGCATCATTTGAAATTTGAACTAGATTATCCGATGACTTTTCAAGCTTATTGATTAATCCAGATAATGACGACTCATCCTCTATTGAACTCCTAAGACTGTTCAAAGCTTGCTGAAGTGATGTTGAGGAATCACTTACTTTGTCCAGATTATTTATTGTAGTATTGAAACCCTGTATTAAATCAATAGTTCGTTTATTAATAGCTTTATTGGTTTCCAATAGCTCATTAACAGATATTCTATACTCTTGTTGCCAGTCAACAAGTTTGTTGACTGAATTAGTTAACTCTTTAAAACTTTCAGTAACTAATTCTCCAATTAGCGTTGTAAAAGTATCATTGAAATCTTCGATTACTCTTTTTAATGAAGACATTATCGCTTCTGAATTATTTTTTACCAAATTAGCACCAAAATCTTCAAGAGCAGTTTTTAATTCAGAAATCATTTGCTGTTCCTTTTCTATTTCAGGATCAACAAGGGCTCCTTTTTGATATTGAACTCGTATTAAAAGACTGGAAACAAAAGAGAAAAAGAGGCCATAAAGGGATGTGAAAAAAGCATTTCTCAACCCATTGATTAACCCCGAAATACTATCCTGTATCTCAGAAGGTTGAACATTGAAATCGAAAGTAATTAGTCCAAGTGCGACTCCAGCAAATGTACCAAGTACTCCTAGTGTCACAAAGACGGCGGGTATATGTTCAATTATGTGATAGTTTACCCAGGCCCTTTTTTTGTCTTTACTATATAATGCCCAAAAACCATATATAGTCCAGCCAATTAATAATATCCACGGCAACCCAATCATAAGGAACTCAAGAGGAGTTTCTATTGGTAGTACATAGCCTAAGAATCCACTATATACTAAAACATCTTCTACTATCGTATTCATTTATTCACCGTTGATATCTATTACTTTATAATATTTTTCGAGATTACTCATTTCAATTGTTTCCCCTTTTTTGGCTCCAATCATAGCCTCACCGATAGGTGATTTTTCACCTACAATGTGTACACCCCCGGAAACTTTAGAATCACTTTTACCTTTCGCGAATTTTAGACTAAACTCTTTATTTAGGTTCAGATCAAGCACCGTGATTTTCTTTCCTATTTCAACTACAGGCCTTTCTTTAAGAATTATTGGTTCTGGGTATTCTTGAATTATATCAGAAGCTCCACTTTCATCTTTCTCTCCAATTATATCATCAAAGAGTTCCTGACTTTTTTGTTCTTGGCCTTTACCACTATCTATTTGTTCAAAAGAAGTTTTAAGCTTAATATTTGCAATAGAAGGATCTTTCTTAGCAATTCTACCATTATCCTTCTCATCTTGTTTTGCAATGAAGTTTACTAGCTTTTTAATCTCTCTTTCTTCATTCTCCCAAAAATCACGTGACCAAATGCGGTGAAAAATAAAACCATGGTTTTCCAGGATCTCTTGGCGATGTAAGTCCCATAAATATGCTTCTGTTGAACCATGATATGTTGCGCCATCACATTCTATGGCGAGATACTCTTTTCCGGTTATTTTTGACTTGATTGCAATATCAATTCGAAAACCACCGGCTTTATGCTGCAAGGTGACTCTATCTGCATCTATTTTTCTTATCAAAGATTGATATACAGCCTCTTCAAAAGGAGATTCAGTTAAACCAAACTCAAAAGATTGATTTGCCTGGTCTTCACTTAGAGACTTTAATATAGAATCAATTCTATCCTTGTCTTTGTCAGAAACTGCACTAGCATAAGCTAAGTATGCATGCAAATAGCCCCTATCTGAGCCAGAGTTATTTAATTCAACCCTGTAATCATTAATTGCATCTTCAGGTATAGATGTGAGAACAAAAATTTTCTTTTTAGCCCTTGTAACTATCACATTAAGCAGACGCTGACCTAGTCCAGGTCTGTTTATAGGTCCATACTTTTTAACAAATTTACCTTCAGAATCTTTACCAAAAGTCGTTGAAAGAATAATAATATCACGTTCATCGCCCTGAATATTCTCAAGGTTCTTTACAAATAATCCCTCCTCCTGAAGCTCTAAGTATTTTACTCGAAAAGCTTCGTCGAGCTGAGCTTCCCTTTTAAGTCCATTTAAAATTAGCTCTTTCTGCTTCTGATTAAAGGTGGCAACTCCAATTGATGGATAATCTCCTTCAGTATCTCTATCAATTCGGCGTAGCGTTTCGACAACAATATTTGCTTCATCTTTGTTACTCTGGTCTTCGTATAAACCATCAACCCTTATAAATTGTATTGGTGAGTTTTCTATCCTCTGTGGAAGGGGCTGCAGTCTGTTCTTGTAAAAAGCAGCATTCGAAAATTCAACTAATAAAGGATGGTGAGAACGGTAATGAAAGTCTAATTTATAGGACTCAAATTTGCATAATTCAGCAAATTCAAGAAGTGACTCACTGTCCGCTAGGTCTCTCGAACCTTCGTCTGTTTTTAGGCTTTCTTCCCAACTGTTATAGGGATCATATTCATCTTCATCTATATCGTCCTGTCCATCAGCTGCAGCAGTAAACCAATATGAAGGTGGCATTTGATTGCTGTCACCTGATATTATTTTACGTTCCCCTCTTACTAGTACAGTAAGTGATTCCTCAATTTTTAATTGACTAGCTTCATCAAATATTACATAATCAAATAGCTCTGGTTTCAACTCAAACATCGAAGAACAAACATTTGGACTTACCATCATCACTGGAAAATATGCAGTAAGAGAATCAAATGACCTCTTTGCTATTTTTCTCAAGCTGTTTCTTCTTTTTCCCCGGCTACCTCTCTTATTATATAATTGAGGAATATTCAGATTATCTAGCTTAGCTTGCTCAGCCTTCCATATTTTTGGAATACGTTCTTTAATCTGCTTTTGAATCGTTTTCTTCTTATTCCTCAGGATGTTTAACTGGCTTTCAAACCCGCCTGATAATGAAATATCTAACTCAGACCTTAGAACGTGGTAGTAAAACCACTCACCGAAGTAACTTTTCCAACCATCTATTTCCGCAGATGAAAGTGCTGAAATTAACCTTTGTAAATATTTGGGTAAACCATAAAAACTTTTTTGCCACTCAAAGTGATTAATAAAACTCTCAGCCTTTACCTTTTCGAATTTACGGTTAGCCTCATGTACCCAAGTAATAACTTCTATGATATCAGTAAACCTTTTTAGCTCTATTTTTGCAGACATTGGAAACTTTTCAACAAACAATGACACTGGTGTCATCCAATTTGAAAGAGATTTTTTCAAGTCGCTGCTTAATGATTCAGATAAGTATTCACGACGGTAAATAAAATCAAGTTCTTCTTTTATTGTGGTGATCTTATCCTTTTCGAGCTTTTTAAAAGCCTCAACTGTATTGCTATAGTAGTTTTCAATCTCATTGATGCTTCGAGGGTATTCTTGTTTATAATCTCGATCAAGTTCAATTCTTAATGCCTCTATTTCTTCAATAACTTTCAAAGAGTCATCAAATGATCGGACTTGTTTACCCAAATTGCTTTTTTGTGGGGCTATTATTCCTAGAACCTTTTTCCAGTAGCCTTCCTTCGAAAAAGCTTTTACCTCTTTTAAAACCCTTAATTCCCTTTTAAGATCTTCTAAAAGTCCCTTCGCTTCTGCTAATGAGTTTTCGTAACGGTTTTCTAACCGTTTCTCAATTTTTTGATACTCATCCTTTAGTCGTTTACAAAACTCATGAAGTGATTCATAGTCTTTAATAAAAACAGATTCTATCTCATTTAGTAAGTCTGAATACTCTGACTCAAGAACTTTCTTAGAACCAACGAAACTGAGTTGATTACTGCCTTTTAACTTTTTAGCCGCTTGTTCAAGGCTTTCTACAGAATTTTCCCCTTTATTGAATTGTGCTTCATCAGGTAATTCTATCTCTTTTAATTGGTTAAAAAGTTCTCGGTCGATATTATCTTTTTTATAGAGAAGTTTACTCCCTACACCTGCAGTCCAACCCCTTGGAGTTTGACCATCAATAAACTCTTTTTCATGAAAGAACTTTTTCCTCTCTTGAATTACCTCAATTTGTTCTTCAATGAGCTCCAAAGTAGTAACAATATTGAGGCTTTCAGGTTGCGAGAAGTTAACCCCTCCATATTGATCATATCTGTCTCTGACAGAGTTCACTAGTTTTTTTCTATCCCTAGAAACATCTTCAACTACTGCAACTAATTCACCTATTTGTGGGTCAATCTCTGTTAAATTATCTTTGAGTACCTCCATCGCAGTTCTTTTCTCACAAACTACTAAGCACTTTTTTCGGTGTTCGAGTGCATTTAATATAATCCCTGTAATGGACTCACTTTTTCCTGTTCCAGGGGGACCTTGTATAACTAAATGTTTATTTTTTTTTAGATAGTTTAGTATTCCAAGCTGACTTGGATCTGTAAGGGTTAAGGTTTCAGAGTGCAATAAGTTAGATGGCATTGAGTCACTTGTACTCTCCTCATTTATATGATCACCTAACTCGAAATTTAACTCTTGTCTAATCGCTTCATTTCTTACCTGAAAGCGTCCAAAAATACCAGCCCATATCAACTTTGGTGTATTGGATGCAATATTCTTGCATTTATCACTAGAAGGAATAGACTCCAAACCGCCTTTTAGCTTCGTATCCAGCTCCTCCTCAAAACCATGAGGTAGATCTTTTGAAAATCTATTAAAAAACTGAATGATATTAGACTTTAACTCATGCCTGTCTAAAATCCCATCCTTAAGTTCATTCTCGCTAAAACCTTCAATATCTGTTTCATTCTGTTGACCAAGGTATGACCGAAGCAAATTGTTAAACTCGATCTCATGATCTCTGGTACGGCTAATTTCCCAAGTATTCGTTTTTGATAAGTCTTTCCGAATAGACAAGTGCCAAATAAATAGTGGAGCCTTAATGACTTTAGCGGGATTGTTTTGAGGACGCATTACAACAATAGGAAAACCAAAACCAAAAGATTCATATCCATATTCTTGTAAATCCTCTTTATTTACATCATGAAGTGTATTCAGCTTTTTGGATATTACTCCTAGTTTCTTCCCTCTTTCTTCATCCTCTTCACTAAAACTAATCTGTAAGTTTCCAAAGGATATGGATTTTTTGAATTTCCCTTTTGTACTTAAAAGCTCTTCAATTAATTGTTGGGTCAATTCCTTCTCAATATATTCCAATTGTGAGGCATCAAGTTTTCTACTATTGGAACCTGGAACACAATTTAACTGAATAGATCTAAGGTTCCCCACATTCAGTTTTTTCTTTAGTCTTTCAATAAGATTTTTACTTATTGGGAGTCCCGAAATCATTTATTTATGCCTATATATTTGTTTAATTGAAGTGGCCCATTATAAGCTACCTGTCATAAAACCACAATTGTTTTAAGAGTAAATAATAGTAATGTAGATGCTTACAGAAAGTGCAGGCTATAACCGATCAGGTTTTGCCGATCTCGGAGTAACTACCAATGCAAAAGGCTTATTCAGTTTCTTGACTTCCTCTTTTACCACTTTCCATCTTTTTATATAGAACTCAACTAAGTCCCAATATTGGTAACCGTTCTTAGGTGGCTTGAAGAACACGACCCCGAGACCGTGTTGCCTATATAATTCTCTCTGATGTTTTACTCTGTGAATATTTCGATCCTGAGTAATAACGATTCCATCTTCTGCAGCAACTTTTGGAATCCATTCTTCATCCGGTGTGCCTTTTTCGAATTCATCTTTAATGGTGAAGACTTCTATATTTTCATTGCTTCGTGGATTTTGGAGAATAGCCAAAGCTTGAGCGATATTTGGCGTGATATTCTCATCCACATAGAATTTCATGCGGCAGTACGCTTCATGTACGACATCACATCCTCTACAGCATTCAGGTTTAAGTCATAGATAGATGCTACAAACTCGGGAGATTCTCCGGCATTCAGCATGCTGTAGATGGTTTCAACGGTAGTGTTGGTGCCTTTGATTACCGGCTGACCAAAACTGTGATGCGGATCTACGACTATTTCATGGTCTTTCCCGAGGGGCCAAAAGCGTTCAGCGAGTTGGGTTTTATCCTGGAAGTCGATTTTTTGGCAATAGGGTGCTACCAATTGGGTAAAAGAGAATTGTTGCTTCTCATCCACTTCTAATAACGATTCTTCTAAATATTTGTGGAAAATGCGTTTCCCATCCGTCATAAGCTCGGCATGGGCAAATGGATAGTTGGTTTCCAGAATTTCGGAAAGCTTGGAATGCGCCAGTTTGATCTTGGAAAAGGAGACACCAATTTCCCGAAAAGAATCTACGGCAATTATCTCGATAAGCGTTAAGAAATGAAAGGCTTTCTCCCGTCTTTCTCCCCAGGTATATGAGGCATCAGCACCTTGCAGGAATTCTAGCTCCCAATACTTATTTACCCACCGACGAACTTTACTCACCGGCATATTCAGGATAGCGGCAGCTTCAGGTACGGAATAAATACCTTTACCTAATTGGGGTTCTATGACAGTTGTTTGCTCGTTCATATCATTGATTTCTTGGAAGGTACATGAATATAACTAAATATAAACACATGTATTGCACATGTATTTAATACTCATCCCTTATCATATCTAAAAACTTATTCCCAAAATCGGTAGTCTGAGGTTTTAGCTGGCCATGATTATGAATATAGGGCATGCTCTCTGAGTCTTTGGAATTTGAAAAGTTATCTAATGCCAAAAACCCATAATTTGTTAACTCTTTCCAGCATTGACTCACTAGTGCACTACGTTCTTTTAACTCAGGGTACATTTCAAAAAACACTTCTTTATTTGATGCTACCACCATTTCATCAAAATTAAGGCTCTTATCTCTTGCTACTTTTGCAGGATAGCGGAAAGTTTTAAGAAGTAAAATATGTAGCGGACTTATCTGATCTACAATCATCAAAAACTTGTGCGACCAGTCAAAAATAGGTTCGCCATTATTTAACCATTTGGTACTGTTTAAAACAATATTCCTTAACGCCTCCAGCTTCTCTTTTTGATGATTTTGCTGAGCTAAGAGAATGGCTTTCGTGATGATGGTATTAAACTCCTTATTTTGAGCAAGCTCTTCAAAATCAATCTGCCCTTGATCTTCCAGTTTTTTCAGACGAATGGCCAGGTCATTAATATACTCTCGCTTTTTCTCTTCGTGGAGAGGAACTATAAGGGTGGTGATTAGTTCATACGCCGCGCTTCCAAAGGGAACAGCACTGGACAAAGCTTTAATTAATTTATCCCGGGCTTCACTTTGGGCTATTTCTCTTTTTTCTTTGGGAGTTTTCATACTACAGATTGATGAGTAATGGAACTCAGAAAACACTTACTTATTTTTATTGTAAGGATACAACAATGCAGTATAAATTAATATGAGAAGCCAAATTATGTACCAACCAGCATTTTCAAAATAGACTAATAGAACTGTTTTGTAGACATATATCAATGAAATTGAAAACATAAGAGTGATGCCTAGCTTTTCGATAAGGTTTAAGAATTTATTCGAATTGTTAGGTGCTTCTAATTCACTTTTATAATGAATAATTGACTCGTAAACGTTCAAGGGACTATTATCACTCAAGAGCGTTTTTCTGGGCGTAAAACTTTTAATGAGTTTCTCAACAGAATCCACTTTAGTTACCTTTACAATATCCTCCAATTTTGCTGCGAAGTCAGAGCAGACTTCTAATTCATTTCTAACTGTCTTTACTCTTGCCTCTGCAACATTTTTATCTTTCAAATTTTGCAATAAGTAATAAGTGTAGCTTAGAACTAATATTAGCGTAATCGCTATCATAAAATGGAAAATACTTACCTCATTAGTAGGCACCCCAAACAAGCTTATTTGCCTTAAATCAACCTTAGCAATGAAGCCAAAAGTTAAAACTGTGATTATGGTGATTAGAAACTTTTTTACAGCCCTTGTCTTGGGTGTTTGCCAGTCTTCGAATAATTCATAAAGTGCTTCATAATTTAGTGAAGCGTCGGTAAAATATTCGAGACACTCATCTACTGATTTTTGATTATCAGGAGATAAATCAATTTGATCTTCAGACTTATTTTTTAAATCAAATTTGTTACTTGTTGATTTAGTAAGGTCTCCAGATAACTCTAACCTATTACCTTCAAGATCATATTTTGGAAAATTATCTTCACTTGACAGTAACTCAGCTTTATATTTATTAACCAGATCAGAGTAGCTGGTTTTCAATTTTAAAGAGTCATCCTCCTCAAAAAAGTCTTTAATTGTGTCTGAATCCGTAATTAATGGTTTTATTATTCTTTCGTTTTCTTTGCTCATCTTACCCCGTATACTAATTAATTAAACGCCCCCTGCACCAACGACGAAAACAACTCTTCTGATTTTTTTAAGGAATTTTCTATCATAAGTTTTTCACTATCAATTTTTAAAGCTCTCTCAACAAATCTTTCTTGTAATTCGATTGGGGGTAGTATAAACTTTAAACTTCTAATTTGTCTAAGATATAAGCCAGACTGAGCAGAGGTATTCCTCTTACTCATCATTTTATTCTGAAAACCACTGTTCTTAAAGTGATGTAAGAGGTAAATGGGTCTTAAACTATCCGTTGGTTTTATTAAAGCCACACTTCTTGCCAATGAAAATTCTTCAACATCATCTGGTACAAGACAACAACGTCCAATTGTTGCTCCTACACAAACAAGAAGTAAATCACCACTTTCTGGGTTACATCTCTTATAAATTCTTTCATGGTCTGATTTTTCTATATATGAGACCTCTTCAAAATTTAATCCGAAATGACCTACGTTTCTTGCCATTAAATACATTTTACCAGTTTCAACACGGTTTACCGAGCCATGTTCACCATCAGTAATTTTTTTGCATAATTCATTCAATTCATGAATGTCCCACCCTTTCGGATTTGAAACCGGGTCCCCAAACATTTCCAAAAACACGCTTTGGATGAGGTCGTCGTATTTGGCGAGCATTTCTTTGTCGATGTCGATGAGCCGCTGCGCCCGGTCCAGCTTCGCCACAATGGCTTTCTGCTCGGAGAGGCTGGGGAGGGGGATTGGAAATTTTTTAACTCTCGTCGCTGATAAGTTGGGTTGAGAAGAACTATCGTCAGCCCTTTCAATTAATCGCCGAAATTGTTCACTTTTGAGATAATTCTTTAGGTAATGAACATTAAGATCTTTTTTAGGCCTTAATAAAACTAATGATGATGCTATTGCTCCTTTTAAGCCATCTGAATTTATAGCAAATTTTCCAAGTGAACCCCTCAAGCAAAATAGAATATCATTCTGTTTTAATTTACCACTACTTAGTAAATTATATCTCTCTTCAGTAATAAAGTTTAATTCGTCTGAATCTATTCCCCAGTCTTTTAAACAGCCTGCATTTATAAATGGTACACCTTCTTCAACTTGATCTGATCTAGACGGGTAATTTTTACCCCGATCACCATTTTCAAATTCACAAATGCTTCCCAATTCAACCACTTTCAAACCATCCCCTCCAGTTCATCCAAAATCTTCAGGCGTTCTTCGGCGAGCTGTCGCAGTCCGGGCTGACCATCTTTCCCGTTGATGATGGTTTTGGGATCGTCGTATTCCACTTCTTCGTACTCAATCTCTTTGTAGCGGTTAATGGAGAGATCGTAGTTTTGCTCTACGATCTCGCCTTTGGGCACAAGGAAGCTACGGTCGGTGCGCTTGCGGCCGGTTTCATTATCTAAATTGTGGTATCGCTCAATGATGTCGGGGATGTCGTCGTCGTCAATTTTGTCTCGCTTGTCATCCAGGGAATAGCCATCGGCTTTCATATCGTAAAACCAGACAGTATCGGTTCCGCCCGAGTTGGTTTTGGTGAAGATGATCACGGCCGTGCTCACTCCGGCATAGGGTTTAAACACTCCGCTCGGCATGGAGATCACCGCATTCAGCTGCTGCTCTTCAACCAAAATTCGTCGGATTTCCTTATGCGCTTTGGAACTCCCAAACAGCACGCCATCCGGCACCACCACCGCTGCCCGTCCACCGGTTTTCAGCGCCCGTAAAAAGAGGGCATTAAACAGCAGTTCAGTCTTTTTAGTCTTTACGGTTTGCAGCAAATCAGAAGCCACGCTGTCGTAATCCAGCGAGCCCTTGAAGGGCGGATTGGCGAGTATCAAGTCAAACTGTTCCGTAAGATCATCATCATCCGAAGAAGAAAGCGAGTCTTTGTAATCAATAGTCGCACCATCAAACCCATGCATCACCATATTCATATTCCCGATGCGGAGCATGGAGTTGTCAAAATCATAGCCGGTAAACATCTCCGATTTAAAATGTTCGCGGGTTTTATTATCCACCATCGCCTTGGCGTGGTTGTCGCGGATGTATTCTCCGGCTGCCACCAGGAATCCGGCCGTACCGCAGGCAGGATCGGCGATATTTTCCAGCGGCTTCGGCTGGGTCAGTTCTACCATCATCTTTATGATATGCCTCGGCGTACGGAACTGCCCGTTTTGTCCCGCCACGCTGAGTTTTGACAGCATATACTCATACATATCGCCCTTGGTATCGCGGTCCTTCAGCTCCAGCTGATCCATCAGTTCCACCACCCGCGCCAGCGTAGAAGGCTTGGGAAACAAAAACATCGCGCCCTCCATATGCTTGCGGTAGGTACTGCCATTCTTCATGAACGGAAACACCTTATCCCGAATCGTATCAAACATCGCCTCCGGATCCAGCTGCTTCAGATTCTTCCACCGCAGATGATCCTGGTCTTCTGAAAAGGTCGGATTCTCGATTGGGTCACCTGTACGTTCAGATTTTTTCTCCTTTCGAGTCTGTTCGTCATCCAGTCCTTTGATGAAGAGGAGATAGGTCAGCTGTTCGATGACGGTGAGCGGATTGGAGATCCCGGCCGTCCACAACGTTTCCCAGATTTTATCGACTTTGTTTTTTAGTTCGCCTGTGAGCATGTAATTAATTTAAAATTTTGAAAATTATGCTAAGTAGAAAGCAAGACTAGATAGTGCAAAAATCAGGACTAAGCATCCCGAATTGTTAGCTGCTTGTTCTTTTTTACGGATATCCCTGTAAATATTTCTCTTAAACTCTTCCGTTACTCTCATACCCGGCTTGTTGCCATCTATGAAAAGGTAACTCATTGCTTTGTGTTGAGCTTCATAAGCCTTTGTTTCTTGATCGACTTCTTCAGAGCTTTTGACTTCATTATTCTTAAAAACAATTTTGGCACATTCTATTCCTAATATTTCTGTAAGTATTTCATCCGAACCATCAGTAGCATCCAGAGTTGCTGCCGTTAGTTTTTTAGTCAATTCCTCAAACTCTTCATCAATATAGTCTTTGTTTATTTTACCAAAAACTAACTCAGAGTATTCCTGAAGCTTAGATTTATAAATTGGCATTAATTCATCATAGGTGAATAAGTGATCCTCCGAGGGTTCTATTTCAACGATGAATTCATCTACTCTCTGGTTAAGTTTTTTGACTGTGTCATTAGAAAGCTTATTCATTGTGAGTCTACCAACTAAAACTATTCTTAGGATTTACTTTTTATCTACGCTGATTTTCACATCAAAATTATTGGGCTGAATAGTAACATTTTTGTTCTCAGGATGGAATGGATTATGAACCCTCCAAACTTTTGGTTTTTCTGAAACAACATCAAAAACGATATAAACATAATAATTTTGTTTTAGCTCCTTCGCAGTGTTCAATTCGTTAATGCTAAGATAGAAGTTTGCATTTCCGGGTTTAGCCTTCGTCGATTTTACTTCTATATATTTTGGGGTGCCATCCTCATAGAATGATTTTATGTCGTATCCTTCATAATCAAATTCAGCAGGCTGCACTTTTTCTGAAAGCTCTTCTTTCCCTTTAGCTAGCAGTTCCGATCTCTCCATGTCAAGAACAAATTTTTCTCCCCTGTTACCCAATTCCTTTAACCTTCTCGCCCTCTTCAAATAATCCGGATTGGATTTAGATTTCCCCCTCGAACCAGAACGATTACTTTGGTTAGGATTACTACTTAATTCTAAATCAATCCACTCCGGTTTAGCATTTTTAGGAAATACAGGACTGCGGTAATCATCCAATGGGTCATTTCCTTTGTTTGAATTTTTCTTCTTTTCGCCCGGACTTCTTGGGTAATAGTCATACAAGAAAACAGCAAAGAGATCTACAGACCAATCTCTCATGACTTCATCTCTGTTTTTGAATTCAATCAAAGCGTCCCTTTTATAGACAGGATCTGCTTTTATCAATTCTGGTGGGGAGTCAATGTTTAATTGTACTAAATAGTGTTTGAGGTGTTCGTTGGAAAAGATATTTAGATATCTTTCAGGATAGTAGCTAGATAGAATCTTCCCTTTAAACATTGGAGAAATTTTGTTCTTCACTATCCTGTCTAAATTTTCTTCCTTTCCATCTTTAAGTAGATTCAGAATTTCCTGCCTTACATTCTCATATGCTTCTTCAACAGAGTCTCCGAATTTTTTAGCAAATCTATATTTCTGCTCTTCATCAGACTCAATCTTACCATAGTAAACTCCAAACTTAAAGGCATTGGAACCTAAGATTCTCCCTAAACCACTTAGATCTCTTTCAATTACATAGCAAAAATTTTCGCCCCTACCCTCATCCTTATCGCCTATTGCATACATTTCAAGGGGCATTGTATTGATGAATTCAGGGGTGAATTTTTGCGTAAATTTATCTCTAAGCTTGTATAGACCTTGTCTCTCTTTAAGTATTTTTTCTCTTTTCTCCTCGAACTTAATTTGTTCTTCTCTAAGTTGATCATTATGCATAATAATTTTTGTAATCCTAGAACTCGTTCCCGTTGTTTTGGCAGATATTCCTATCGGCTCATTATTCTTCCAAATTATCACTCCTAATAAAAGCTTACGCTAACTTACTAGCAAATAATAACAAAGAGTCTCACCGGAGTTTAAAAAATCAGTTTATTTACAGTATTTCTATTTTTTGTTATGATAAGACGGACATTGAATTCAGGATATGCTTTATGCATTACCCAGGTTTGGAAGCCTGCGTCGTATGGATACTTAGATTTGGTTAGGTAGGTACTCATTTAATCATCTCATTACTTTCAAAATTCCAATCCAATTGATTAGTAGCATTTCGGAAACTCAGTACCTCCCCAAACTTATTCTCTACCCATCTAGCCATTTCTTGCAATTGTTCTTCTTCATTAAAAAACATGGCAATTGGTTTTTCGAACCTAATGTGACCACCATGCTCATTTGTAGAAAAAATATCTTTGGATTCAAATTTTTTATCCTGATAGTACTCAGTAGCAACTTCCACAAACTGCTTATAGACAGAATTTTTCCGGTGCACAAAAAGCTGCACAGCAAGTACTGGTTCATCTTTATACCTGATTCCCTTAAAATCATATGAGACCAAAACCTCACTCCACTTTTCTCCTATAACACCACTACAAAAAATTGCTAAGCGATTGTGATTTGTAATCTGACTACTTGAATTAATACCACCACTAATAGTACCAAAAGTTTTGAGCTCGTCTTCAATTACTGAAAATACTTCATGAACTTTACTGGCGATATCACCATAAACTTTTAATCCAATTAAGTCTTCATGATTAAATCGTTCATTTCCAGTCATTTTATTCTCCTTTAAGAATTGATAGAATTCTTGTATTAATTGATTTTCTATTGTGTAGTCTTTCAAAAAGTCAGCTATATCAGCCCATCTAAATTGTTTAAAGCTTGAATAACCTTCTTTATTATCGATGTAGAGTGAGCAATACCTCAAATACATTTTGCGACCGTTCTGTGGTCTTTCATTTAGAATTTGTTGGTATTTTTCCAGTTGTCCTGCCCCCTCCCCTGATTCAACCTTCATTTCTAACAGGCAAAGTGCTGAATTTGACTCAAATACCATATCCACGATACCCAAATCACCATCTATGGTTCTATAACTCCTTTGTGTAAAAACATTGATCTTACCTGAATTATCTATTTTTAAAACAGTCTCTGCGAATTCATTAAGAAGCTCTGTATTACTCCTTAGAATACCTGCCAGGCATTCAGTACAGTAGTCTTCGGTTGGGGTATTTGATCCCCTTGACTTTTTATATAGGCTAAGTAAGTCATTAAATAAGTTCATCCTCTGTACTTTAAAACCCAATTCCATTCACTGCCAATTCCGGCTGCAGGCTACCAGCATCACAAATTTCCGCTAACGTCATAGGCTTAGTGATTTCAATTTCTTTCCCGAGATGTTTGGCTAATTCGTTCGCCTTTGGAATGCTTAGCTTAGTAAATTCATGTATCCCCTTTAACCGCCCTTCCCGAAGCAGGGCCGAATCAATATCATCTAACTTGGTGTTGAAGGTGCATATAATATTCAACTTAAGAAAGTCAGCCGGGAAGCCATCAGTGAGGTTGAGAAGGTTAGAAACAGCATTGGAGTTATCGGCCTGTCTTTTCATGAGCACCGTTTCGGCATCTTCAATAAGCAGCACACTTCCGGGGTGATCCATCAGTACGCCAATCAAATCAGGTGAAGCTAATTGATCGGCATAACCCGGGGTGATGTAGATCGCTTTGTTTTTAACCTGACTTAATATCGTTTTGATGAAGGAAGTTTTGCCCGTACCCGGCTGGCCGTGTAGCAGATATAATCCACTATCACCCTCATTGTTTATAGAAGAGATCATTGCCTCCCGAAGTTGTTCAACTTCAGAACCCAAAAATGTGGTCAGGTCTTCTTCATACGGAGTGAATTCTCTGAATTTGATATGAATGGACCCTAATTCACTTTGAAGAAACCCAATCTCGAACTTCGTCTGATCTTTTCTTAGCCCTTTTAATTCTGATTTAAAACGGCTGACCATTTTTGCATTACTATTGTGATCATAAAACATCTGGACATCTTCATATTCTGAATCAAACCGCAGCGTGATACCATCTTCCAGATGTAAAAAATGTAGCTCGCCATCTACACCTCGAAGGTTATCTTTCATCCACAAGATCCGGTTTTCAGGTAGCCATTGGTACTGCTGTTCTACTTTAGCGATCCAATCCTTCCACTTGCCCATACCAACATCACCAACCATATATTTACTTGGAAACTGATTCCGTCTTAATATATGTAATGACTGTCCGAATGTGCTAAAATGTTGAAGGGCGTCGATCTTATCAGCTGCTACTGATTGACTTGGGTTACTTGATTTATGATGCTTCATTATTCTGATTTTTGATGTAATCGCATCTAAACTTATACACGAACCCTGACACAAGCTGTCACCTCCACACTAGATAACCTGAAAATTAATGTTTTTCTGATATCTCGTTATATAATCCCATAACATTGTAAATTCAGGTTTTCACCAATAATCATACATTTTAGGCCGTTAAATGACAGCTTTTCCTTAATTTTCTGTTTATTGGATGCATAGTTTTCGATCTTTCTCTCTTGACTTCCGAATCCTTCCGTACAGTTCCGAATCCTTCCGAATCCTTCCGTTTACTTCCGTTTACTTCCGTTTACTTCCGTTTACTTCCGTTTACTTCCGTTTACTTCCAAAAACGTCCAATTCCTTCCAATTATATACCTGATTACATATACCTGACACCGCACACTAGAAAAACTGTAAATCGTTCTTCCTCTGCTTTCTAGGTTATCAAGTATATAAAACAGATGAATTTTCAGATTTTCGTCAATAGACATACTTTTGATCCTTTAAAAGAAGCTTTTTCTTAATTATCTGTAATTCTGTGTGTTTCTCAAAGATGATTCTTGAACAGAAAAGCTATTTTTCTGCTTTTTTTGCTCCCATAGCTTCTCACCATTTTCCTGTAAATCTTCTATAATCTGAAAATCGTCGGTGGTTAATCCTGCTTGATTAGCTACTTTTCTAATCATTTCGTCATAAGTAAACATATTTTTAGATTTTCTCTTTAAATCATTCGTAATAGTTTCAGGATACCCAAAAAATGATCCTGGTTTACTTCTCAGATGAGGTACTCTTTCTTTGTAATAATCAGATTTAGAGCGATTAAACATGGCTTTTTTAAGCTGATTTACAGAAAATTGAGCAATTACCTGAAAAATCTGTTTTTTAATATTCTGATTATCCGGATCTAAGGTATTATCAAATAATAGATTCCAATAACTGCAGACTTTCTGATAATCTTCATCAGAAATAGAATTACTAGTAGTATTTATTTTGTTTTTATTTAAGTCTTTCTTTAGTGTGTTCGAATTCTGAACCGGTTTTAAGTTCGGAATGTAAACCTTTAGCAATTCAGAATCTGAACCCTTCCTTTCAGAATTTGAACTACCATTTTTTGACAAAATATCTAAGTAATCTTCGTTGATACTGTACCAAAATGAATTCTTCTTTTTCTGTTTTTTGATGATTCTTTTATCGACTAACTCATTAATTGCATCAAGCACCGTGTTTCTTGATAATCCCGAATTATCTTCAAACTGAGTGATAGAAATCATATCCCCTTTTTTCTGATATCCTTTCGATTTTCTGATTATTACCGATAAAATCTTAAAGGCACTCGGTCCAACCATTGGCATCACGTCGTCTAATAAAACATTCGGAAATTTTGTGAAGTAAAATTCTGATTTTTTCATCGTTCTACCTCAACCTGAATATTCTTTCAATTACAACTCTTTCGAAGTATTTCCTTCGACTCCCACCAAACTGTATGGATGGTATATATCGTGGGTGACTCTCATCGAGATTAGATCGATTTAGTATCGTTCGATGATTTAATCCGGTTAGATCTTCAACCTCCCTGGCTGTGATATACCGTTTTTCGTTGATTTTGTGTTTTTTGGAATTAAGCAGAAGATCAAGCTTCTTCTCAATTCTTTGAAGTGTATCTGTTTTCATTTTTTTAACCATTTCTTACTTAGTGATTTAATTTCACACAAATTCGAAACGGTCCACGCCGGAAGCCAGCATGCCAAAAAAGTATTTCTGAATCAGAATTCAGAAATTTCTACCAATGATTCAGAAATTTTAGCTGATTTTCAGAAAAATGGATTTCTTTTCAGAACTCAAAAAATGAAATTTACTCGTCTGCGCGTCCTCTTGTTAAATTTTGCCTTTTTCTTTCATCCCCAATCCAAGTCGATAGTAGTTTATTGATACTCGACTTTTCATTTTTCCTTTTAATTTTGACACCTTTTTCAAACCAAATTTTCAGCTTTTCTACATCGGCATCTGAAAAAGCATTAAAATCATCTACAACTTTATCCCGATAATAATTACATGCAGCAGCAGCGGATGAAAACTCAATTCTATATTCATACTTCCCTTCATCAAGAATCTCACCTTCAACCTCTCGAATTATACGTAAGCTTATTACTGATTTCGCTAGCTTCTCGAGAAGTTCCCAAAGCTCCGGAACATCCTCTTCAAGGGATTTTACTGTAATTATATCCCCAACATCCTTCCTATACTGTTTATAAAGATTGATAAACACATTATCTAACTCTTTACTTTCTCCTTTATCAAATGCCTTTTCATATTCTTTTTCATTCCCAGTAGGAAATGGTATTAACTCTGGAATTTCAACTCCCAAACTAGAAATCCGTTCTAAAAGAACATTTCTTTTGCCATCTAATTTTTCAAGTGAATTATCTGTGAAGCCTTCATATAGTTTCCTTGTTTTCTGCACATATTCAAAATTCCATCCCTCCATTTTCGAGTAATGGACAGCTAAATCATCATATGGAATATCATGTCTAGGAAAACTACTCATACCTTTGCAAGTGTAAATGATATCTAGTATTTCTTGCCGTGTTTCTAAAAATCCCATTAATCTATCCCCTTTAAAGCATCATTAATATTACTAGCATCCAGGTGTTCGTATATCATCGTCGTGTTAATAGAAGCATGTCCCATAATCTTTTGAACTATTACGGGAGACACACCTTTTGCTAATAAATCGGTGGCGCAGGAATGCCGGAGCCCATGAAGCGTTGGTGAGTTTGGAACCTTTTCAGCCATCTTAACAAACTTTTTGTATGACTTTGATAGAGCACCTGTATCCATTTTGGACCATTCGTCTAATCCTGAAGCACTGGGAAAGACATATCCGTCATTTGGGCTACCCTGGTCCTTGTGCCACTTCTTTAACCGTTTGTATAGAGGTTTTCGAATGGGAATCATTCTTTCCATGCCCGACTTTGTTGTATTCTTTTCTGTATTAGTGATGATGATAACCCCGTATTCATCATCTTCTTTCTTAGGGTTTTTAAACACTACATCCTTCCAAGTTAGATTAACAGCTTCTTTAGCCCTCAAGCCACAGTAGTAAATAGTTTCGATCATGGGCTTAAACCATAGTCTCTTCTGATGCGGCTTCGTCACTGCTCCTACCTTCTCTTGTTTTTTATAGAATGCATCAAAAGCTTCAAAAATTTGATCCAACTCTTTCCTTGATACCGTCTTCTGTGTAATTTTTTGTGGCACCTTTGGAGCCTTGATATTCTTAGTAAGATCTTTTTTGAGGATTTTCTTTTCGTGCAGCCATCTGAAAAACACAGACAGGTGTGTGAGGTAGCTTTTCTGGGTAGCAGCAGCCAAATCGTCTTTGAAGCAAAACTCTCTGATATCACTTTCTATAATCTGGGTTACCGGCATGGTTCTTCCAACCTGCTCCATTAACATACTCAGGTGTTTTGCATAGTTATCTTTGGTCTGCTGATTGGCCTGACTCCTTTGTTTAACAAATTGTTCGGAAGCATCTTCCAATGACATATGCTTTCCTTTGAGGCTTTTCCTTTTCTTTTCTGCTGCCATCTTTGGAGTCCAACCATTAAATGGATCTATTTCTCCGCGCTCGAATTTATCCTCAAAATCTAAACGTAGTTTTTCTGCTTCTCTCTTAATCGTTGTTCCCAAGCTAAATGTCTTTCTTTTAGTTTTTCCGTTTTCTGTTCGGGCAAATCTGATATAATAGACACTTCCTCGTTTTTTTAAACTAGCCATCTCTGTTCCATTTTTACTTTTGATTGTGGGCTTTAGTGAAATTTTGTACCCATTTTTGTACCCACTAATTACGTAAATAGTGTGGAAAAATGAAAACCCTTCATTTTCAAAACCAGCAACTAGATCATGTTAAGACATAAAAAAAGCCCCTTAAACGTTATTTAAGGGGCTTTTTTGGCTAATATGTGTAGTAAAAATAAAAGTGGGCCCGGCAGGACTTGAACCTGCGACCAATCGATTATGAGTCGACTGCTCTAACCAACTGAGCTACGGGCCCTTTTGTTAATTAAACGACGATTTACCCAAAAAATACCTTGAACTTGAAAGCTCATGTACACCAATACGTACACCAAAGAAATTTTGTACACCATTGCTACCCAGTTTTTGGCGGCTGGCGTTATTATTTTCAAATGTGTAGATGATGTTAGGCATTCCTCGAAAGTCGCTTACTTAGGGAAGTAAATATAGGGATTATTCTCAGCTCAATTCAAAATTAATTCCCTCTATTTTTAAGAAAATCAGTAAGCGTCTCAGCTAACTTTATTTGAATATCAGAAGCTTCCTTTTTGCCTTCTTCAGATTCATCGAATTGATATTCTAAAATTTCTTTAAGTGCTAATTCAGCTCGTTCTTTTTTCGACAAATTCTTGACACCCTCTTCAAAAGGTTTCCCCTCACCTGTAAGCAGCCAAGTTCCATTACAACCGGAACCAATAACGATTCGGGCAAGCACTTCGGAACCAGGTTTTTTTATCCTCCCACTCTTCAAATCAGTAATTAACGAATAGTTGGAAATACCACATTTGTCTAAAAATTCTTTTGCAGAATTATATCTATTGCTAATTAAAATAATTCTTTCAGCGATCGGGTTTTTACTCATTTTGCTTGACTTGTATTAATATCGGGGCGTAACTTATCGTTAATTAACTAAAATTCATTTACTTACAAAAGTAAGTAGATAAAATAATATACCCCATGTCTAATCAAATAACAGAAACTCATTATAAATTGAAGATAGCGCTGTTGGTTAGAAGAATTGGCATCAAAGAATTCGCCAATAATTTAAGGAAACCGGATGGTACGATCGGGATCTCACACCAAGCACTTATAAGAGTAGCACAAGACAAAGAAAAAACTCCCTGGATCAAAAATGTGATCCATAAAACAATCAAAGAAACCAGTAAAGATTACCCAAACATTTGGGAGGAATTATTCAAAAGGAATGACGCAAACTAAACAACAGCAATTATTTAAAGTATTAAGTGGCATTGAAAGCCAACTCGAACATGTAAGATTTTTAATAAATGAATCAGTCCCGTCTGGTGATTGGATTGACACCAAAGAGTTTTCAAATAGATCAACTCTAAATCATAAAACAGTATGCAATTATGTGGGTAAGGGTACAATCAAAATGACTAAAAAAATTAGGGGAAGACATCTTATTCATATTTCGGAGTTGGAAAATTGGAGCAAGTAAAACGACTGTTAGTACCCACAAATTCAAATTCCATTAATAGACTGAACATCTTAGGCCTTGCTGCTTTGATTGTTTCCAGTCAAGAATTAAAAAGTTTTTCGGAAATCTACCTACGGGAAGAAAATAGCGACCTAAGACAGGTCATAAAAATACTTTCGGATGCTCAACAAAAACTTAACCGAGTGATCTTGCAATAGGTCAAACCTGATTGACATTCTACGAAGCGATACCTCATGTGAGAGAAGCATCCAGAAATGATATTATCGAAATCATTTCTGAACGCATTCCTTTAAAAAAATCTGGCAGTTACTATAAAGCATGTTGTCCATTTCACACAGAAAAGACAGCCTCTTTTTATGTTCATGAAATAAAAGGAACCTATAAATGCTATGGCTGTCAGGCATGGGGTGATGCGATTAGTTTTGTTGAGTTTTATGATGGACTGACCTTTAATGAAGTCATTTATTTATTAGCCGACCGGTATCACCTAACCATTTCAAATAAAAGTAGGAAGAAATCCCAGCAGGCAATAAAAAAAGAAGATGATATACTTCCGGGTTACTCCTCGGTAAAGTCTGAAATCCTGAAGACGAAGATAGTTTACGTAGCATTTAAACAAGGCGACGCGCCATTCACGCCTATTCTTTTCATAGATGGCCAGCTAAGCCTTGATGCTGCTAAACTTTTAAAAAAACGAGCTCAGAAAATCATATTCGTTGCTCAGGATACTACGTGGAAAATACTTAAGCCCTCCTTTGAAGCGGCTTTAAAAGCAGAACTGGAAGTATTCGCTATTCCAGATTATTCCAACGAATTCCAGGAAATGGACTGGGTGGACTATTGCTCTGCTCAGACTACCCAAAAAATTACAACTAAAGATGTGATACAGCTTATTGCAGGAATACCTGACAACATCACCCGATCTGTGTACATCACTTATGCAACAGATAATTTCAAAGAATTGACTACACAATGACAAACCCAATGTTTAACGCCGATTTTTGGCGTTGGTATCTGCGTAAAGAGTTTAAAGAATTTACCCATTTAGCAGATACAACCATCCTTATTGAACGAATTCCGAATGTATTTTCTGAAAACAATCCCGATTCGTTTCTCACCTTAAACCTCGACACGGAAATTTGTACTGATTCCGAGGGCAATGAATTCAATATGATTGAATTTATTGCCATAAAAGAGGACTCCGAACGGCAGTATGCGGAAATGAACCTGGCCGTTGACTATGAGCGCTGGTTGGCCCAAAAATTTCAAGAAAACGCGGCCAAAGAATACGAACGTGACTTCGATAACTACCAATGGGTACGCAAGCGGGGCGGCGAAAAGGTGCCTGTAACCGATTTTGATCTTATTCTGGAGTCCATAATCGAAAAATGGAATCCGGAAAAGAAAGAATGGGAACGCACCTATGTTGGCCAGCTCCGCTACCTTCGGGGAGGCATTCCGATGTACAAACCCTTCAATTTTGAACCTGGACAAACCCACAGCGTGGAGGAATTTTCCAAAAGCGTATGGAATAAAGACGTGCTCCAGGTAAAAAACATGAAAAACGAGGACATGCGCAGCTTCTGGCTGCATGTAAACATCGAGTTTAAACCCCGCATAGTCCGTGAGTTTGATCACTTTGGGATCATTTCTTTTGAAAAAACCCGGTATTTACTTGCCGGTAATGTGCTGGTAAGCTTTCCAAAGAAACCATCTGATCACATTAAACTCATTGCCCAACGTGACGGTGCTTTTCCTATTGGCGATAACAAGTTTTTAAAGCCCCCGGAAGATGCTATTCACTTACCGCATTACGATTTAGGAATAGCCAATACTGATGGTTATTTCCAAAATGCTCAGGAAAGCCTGTACAATGACCAGGAATTTTATAAAAAATTGGTGGAAGTCGAGCATCACTTTTGTGGCATGATTGGAGGCATTACGGAATTTAGGCTTTGGGGGAAATTTATCATCGCTTACGTGTTTGCGTTTGTGTTTTTTGACGAGATATATACGCTTCATAAGCATGTCATCTTCCTTTACCTCTATGGGGAGGGTAACGTGGGTAAAGGAGAAATGGCCAAACTTATTCAGGATTTTTTTGGAATAAATCACCTCGATAGTTTGAATACACCACCGGCTCGGTCGGTGGATGAGGCGCTGGAGCAAAAATCCCACATCCCCCAGTGGATTGATGAGCACGTTCCCCAAGTCCCTGGCAAAAAAGCCAAGATTGAAGACCAAATCTGGAACTCCTGGTTTGAACTCAAGCCACGACCTACTAACATCAAAAAGGGCAACAAATGGGGAAAGGAACATAAAGTCGTGCGTACCATGCCACTTTTTTGCAGCAACTTTTTGCCCGCCACCGATCACCTGCTTAGCCGATCGCTGATCATTCATTACAGCAAAAAGACGCGAGGGCCTGAAGATCATGTAAAAGAGCTGCTCAATGATCGGGTAACCCTTCAGCGTCTTATGCTTTCTTTTCTAAAAAACTACCATCTTCTCAACCGAAAAGACTTCATTCGGGATATGGAACGTATCCGGCTCAAGCTCAAAGATGCCGTTAAAACCGAGCTGGGTGATAAAATGAAAGATGTGGTACTCCAAGATCGGCAAATAAATCAGTTTGCCTCGTTGGTTACGGTTTCCTACTGGCTAAATCCTAACTACCGGAACCTGATATCGGGTTCGCTGGACGAGCTGGAAGAGATCAAAGACAAAGCCATGTACGATGATTATTACCGCAATTTCACCAAGGAACGTAATGAGGAACGGCTTCTCTCGGTTACCGGGGAAGATCTTTTCCTTTTTGCTCGGGATGAAGTGGTTAAGACAGCCATCCGGTACTCTTCCCAAGATCCACTTACCGAATTTATTGAAACCATCGGTACACTTATCCAATCTTTGAAGGTTACCGTACATCATTTCAATTGGACCAAGGACGGCACGCTCAAAATTTGGGCCAAGGCGATCTGGGACATCTACGAATACGAAAAAAGAGGCACCGATGGCATGGTTCGCCGTGATATCGTGGATGAGAAGCTTCGGGATTTAAGCGATTTGACTCCGGAAGGCGAACTTAAGGTGGTGAACTGGACCATTGTTGACAGTTACAGCAACCTAAAGACCGATACCATTCGTCAGCGGGGCTATTACCTCCCGAATGCGGTAGAAAACGAGCTGTTTCGCAACGCCTTTAACTGGGACAAATTTAAGCCTGCTGGAAGCCAGCCCTGGACGGAAAACACCGAACTGTTTAAAGAAGAAATAGCTTCGGCGTGAGCTATTTTTTTAGCTATAGAATAGAAAAGACCGAAAAAGAAGAAAATCTATGTTTCAATGTTTCAAAATACTAAAAACATACTTTATGATACTTTTAATACACTTTTTTATGAAACTTTTGCTGAAACATTTATGAAACACCATGAAACATTCACCCTTTTTACTGAAACAGGAATGTTTCATCTGTGTTTCACGGGTATTTCTTCTAAATCATTGAAATTATTTACTCCAAAAATAAACGCAATCCATCGTGAAACAGGCATGTTTCAGGAAATGTTTCATAGAAATCAGCCTTTAAATATGCCTTAGTGTAATTTTTAGGTATTTGAAACATTTTTTTGGAATAAAATGAGTTTTACCGGAAAATCAATACATAACCATCACTAATTAGAAACTCCATGCAGACTGAAAAATCCATGCAAGAAATAATTGACCGCGAAGTTATGACCATCAAAGAAGCCCAGGTATATGTAGAGCAAAAAACGGGGATGAAAAGCAGCCTTTTTTATGATTGCGTGCGTCCTCTTCTTTCTCCCCGTCCCATGGCTATCAATCAACGCACCCGAAAACCCGCTCATTTTGTAGTTGCTAAAGAACAAGTTGAGCAGGTCATTTTCAGCATGAAAAAACAAATTGAGTAAAAAAGAATAATTCCAATTCACTCAATAAATTTTTTCCAATTTTTTGTGCTTACAGAAAATTTTTACTTGCTCACATCCCCAGCTATTGCTCCAAGGGCCATTTAACTCCATTTATATCCTGCCTATTCTGTGTTCGAACCAAACAGAACACAGATGGCAGATCATTCAGAACATATACACGACACGCTTGCTGATGATAAAATAGGCGGAGCTATAAAAGCTTCTCCCGGCCGGCCGCCGGCTGAGTTTTATTCGAGTATGAATATTCCGGCTAAGTTTTCTATGGCTGGAAATTATTACCACGAGCGCTGCCTCCAGCTCGAAGGACAACTAACGGATGCGAATCGCAAAATCCAACAGATTACCGACGAGCTTTTTCAAGCCAGAAAAGACCTTTCCCAAGATAAAACCGAATTACTGTTAGCCCACCAGAATGAGATCGCCAGGCTGAAGGAGGAATTCAGAGATAAACTCGATGGGCATAAAGAAGCTAACACGTCAAAGGTCCATGAATTGGAAAAAGAAATTGAAAAACTGGACCGTGAACAGTTCAAAAAAGACCTGGAATATCAAAATGCTCAGCAGTCTCCAGGAAATCAATTTGTAGAACAGTTCGTCAAAAAAACCCCGGAGGTAATTGATACCCTTGGCGGATTAATAAGCATCATCGTTGGGCAGCGGCATGGATTAGGTCCTATAGCAACCTATACACCTCCTTCGGAGACCATTAACACTGCACCTGAAAACGAAGCACCCTCATCTGGTGAACCTATAGAGCATTTTCCTGAAACTTCCAGGCCATCACAACCAGAGCCCCTTCAAGAGGAAGCTCAGCCGGAAGAGCAAACTCAGGCAAATAACCCAACTACCCCCAATCAATGAGCATGCACTTCCCTTATCAAAAATTAATACAGGCTGCCTTGGATTTTATGGCTATCGATTCCCCCTCTGCGGCTCGCTATATAACCTATGTACGGGCCATACAATCACAAATTGGAATCATTCAGGGCATTGAAAACAGACCTTTGACGGCCAAGGACTGGATCAGTATCGCTATTGAATTGGGCAGAAGGGCATTGGAAAGAGATATCGGCGCGAAACGAATTGCAGAAAGTATATATCCCTTAGTGGATGGATCAGGGCAATTTTCGACCTATGCCGGTATCTCTGCCAGTGCTGCCACCAACCTATTACTCATTTGGTCGGGTACTTTTTCACTCCGACCAGAAGAAAAAGCGCTATTGGTTGATGTAATTGCAGAACTGCAGAAGCTATACATAACACGAACTAATCCAATTGCCCACTCATGAGCACAGTACAAACGAAAACGATCTCCCAACTGCGAAATCAGCTGTTCTCCATAGCCGAGGAAGCAAGGATTACCACCGTGACCCGAAATGGACAATTTATTGGAGTCCTAATTACCGAAAATTTCCCCACAGATGGGTTGGCATCCTTAACTCATAAAAGAATCAAGGAAAATCCCGTCTACTCGATTACCCAGCTTACTAAGGAGTTGATGCCTTGATGCAAAGTGGCTATGTACAGATATTACCAGATACCCAGCAGCAATACACCAGAGCACGGGCTGTGGATGCTTCTTTGGGAGCATCCACAGTACCTCTTTCTACTCGACGCCAGGCGTACCCCGGTGTAGAAAGCGTGCTATCGGCGGCCAGCAGGCTGGTTACCAAATATACCGGCGACGAGCGTATTCGTTCACTCGCCCTCAAAATTACAAGTACGATCCGACGGCACCGGCTTACCGGACAACCCGACCTGCGAAACATTGACGCCATTGCCTCCGCCATATACAAATGGATGGTGCGCAACGTGAATTATGTGCGCGATCCGTGGGATGTCGAGCGTATTCAGTCGCCCTTTGTCACCATAACCCAACGGGCAGGTGACTGCGACGATCATGCCATTTTAGGAGCCGCCTTACTGCAAAGCTTAGGTATTCAAACGGGTTTTCGTATTGTCTCACGAACCGGACGCCACTTTGACCATATTTACGCGGTGTACCAATCACCTGCGGGGTGGAAATCATTCGATACCACCGTACTGAAATATCCCGGCTATGTATTTGATGAGCGGCTCATTAAAAAATCCAGGCACGTCACCAACCAGATGCCGGAAGGATTGGGGCTTGATCCCATTACGCTACTCACCACGGCTACCACAATGGCCAGTACAGGGATGACGCTTAAAAATACCTTGTCCAGCATATTTGGAGCCAAAGATAAAGATGAACGTCAATTGCGCGGTGCCCTGCGAGACTACCTCATGCAGCGGGGCGTGCAATCCGAGGTGATCAGTCTTTCCCAAAAAGACAATGCCTCCCTTCAGCGCTACGCACAGATTATAGATGAACTTGGTGCCCCGGCGGTTCAGCAACTGAATCGCTACGGGCAACTTTCCCCGGTTTGGGTTACTCAACAACAAGCAGCAAATAAAACCAAAAAAATGGGGCTGTATGCCGGTCTTGCCATTGGAACCCTGGTTCTGATTGGTGGCGGGTATATGCTTCTAAATAAATAGACCATGAGTAAAAGTGGATTTATCATTCCCTTAGAGGATACTGTCATTGGAGAGGAAGACACGGTGATTGCCGTAGCCATCAGTCCGGGACTCGGCAACTGGGAAGAATCTGACCCGTGCCGATACGCCAATCAAAGCTGTAAAGGCAAAATGTTTGGCAAGCTGAAAAGCTGCCGACGTCAACGCGAGAAAAGTCAGGCGCTATGCAAAGCGCACGAAGCATCCCTACAAAAGAAAGCTCAGTGGGAAGGCCAGCGCGAGGAAATGATGCAGGCGCTCCAGACCAATCTTACCACCACCGCTTCCCAGCAGCAAACAGCCAACTCGACCATGAAGTCGGGTATTGCTGTGGGGGGAGTCGCCCTTACCGGAGCCATTGCCTTGGCGGTTTTGATGCTGAAACGAAAAAAGAAATCTTCTAAATAAGCAGGCTTTTCCCATGACCAAACAACCCAGCGGTTATACCAGTTTTGATCTTCTCAACCAGAAAGCGGCTATCGTTACCCAGCCTACCCAAACCAAATTTGGCTCGGCTTTAACCTCTATTAGCGACTTACTTAAGACCGCGACTGATACCGTGGTGACCATAGATGGGGTCGTCAACAAGAGCGGTAACAAGTCTGGAGGCGGACAACCGCCGGTGCTATATCCCGGCCAAGGCGCACCTGCTCCCAGCGGCTCGGGAGAGTTGATCAAGTATGCGGGCATAGCAGGCATCGCCATTGGCGGTGGCATTATTCTACTCAAAGTGCTGAAGAAGTAAGTATGCAAGCAGGACGAATTTCAACGTATTTAGATGGTGGTGTTCCAGGTGGACATGCCCCTATGGTATTGCCAGAGGTAGAAGATACTTCTTACGAGCAGCCCGATATGCAGGTCATTGAAGTGGGCGAAGGCGAGCAGCCAACAGCGAAAAAACTATGCCAGCGACTTCAGGAGCAGCCGATTTCACTTTCGCAGTGGATTCGGAATAACCAGAACACCTTACTAATCGCAGGTGGCCTTTATATGGGCTACCGCTTGCTACGGAGTTAAGATGAACGCGCAATCAGGATATATCGACACCGGAATTGGGCAGCTCAACCTGTCCAGCAATATCATAAGCTCTGATGCGGTAGAGCTTCGCATTATCGGACGCAACCCCGCCTCAGGGAACCCGCCCAGCGGGGTTCCGTTTTCCCTCGATCTTGAGGTTGAAACCTTCCGCAACTGGGCTAAAGTGCTTTTTGTGCCGTTTATGGCCAGCTGGGGGCAATGCCCCGACGCCCTTGTGGTGGTTCGCTCGGTGCAGACTGCGTCTGTATTAGGCTTCCAGCGGTTCGGAACGTCGATGATGGACGGTTGCCGCGCACAGGGACGACTCGTTTTTGACCGTTCGTTTGTTCCCACCTCGGACCATAAAGTGGTTTTTGAAGTGTACCCCGAAGATGTTGATTTGAGCAAGCTATCCGCTTCCGATCTCATTGCAAAGTCCGCACCCATTTCCCTCGACCTTGACCAGAAAACCGGCGAGCAGTCCGGGGTGTATTCTCCACCCACCGAGTCGTGGTACAAGATACCCGAGCTTGGGCCAGGTAACACTCTTAGCGAAGTTAATAAGTTAATCAAGCGAACAATTGTCATCGGCGGAATATTTGGAGGATTATATCTATTTGCCCCGATGCTCCCCGGACTTCGAGCGGGTATCAAAGCTTTAGCTCCAAAAGCAGGTGCCGAATGAGAACTGGGTATGTACCACATACCGGCACCGGCCTGCATGGCATGGACGATTACCTGCAGCGCACCTCGCAGAATGCTTTCAAGCTGTTTGCGGGGAAACTTCAGAGTGCCACAAGCGGTCGTCGCGGCCAGCTTGCCACGATGGGACTCAACCTGGCCAACCTGACCACTAGTAAAGCAGGTATCAACAGGGTATATGAACAGCACGCCGGAGTTATTGACGCCTACTTCGAGTATGTGGATCTGGTGGCTCTGTCAAAGAAATTAACTACCGATGATCCTTTATCATCCTCAGCTAAATCACCACTGATAAAGTATAGCTCTACACTTCTGATCGGTATCACAATAGGTATGCTGGCACATCGAACGTATAACTCAACATCGAAGAAATGACTCTCAGTAAAGGCGCCTCAGGACAACAGGTAATCAGGCTCCAAGCAGGATTGCAAAAAGCAGGCTTTGATCTACCTCAATATGGTATTGACGGAAAATTTGGAAGTGAAACACAATCTGCCGTTATGAAAGCTCAACGCAGGTATTCTCTTCCGGTAACCGGAGAGGCCGGGCCAACACTACTTTCAAAACTGGGGGTATCCAATGCTCCATTAAACATGAAAACAGATAAAAAAACCATGCTGACTAAAGCTGTTCTGGCTGGCATTGCCATCGGTGCTTTAATTGTGATCGCTAAAAAAATGAGGCACCGTTGATATGGACATCCAGAACACTCTGAGCGCCAAAGAACTGGCAAAAATAAACATCAAAGGCATCAAGATTGCCCAGCCCTATGGCACACTTCTTGGGGAACCGGAGAAAAATGCCGTCATCTTTATCTGGGGTGAGAAAGGGGCCGGAAAGTCCACCTTCAGTTTAGGCCTTGCAAACGCTCTTGCACAGCACGGTAGAGTCGAATATATACCAGCCGAAGAACATTTCGGTAAAACACTCATTGACCGTGTCAAGCGATTAAAAGCAACCCACAACAACCTGAACTTTACCAAGTGGAAATCACTCACATCGCTAAAGGAAACCCTGCTGAAAAACAGATCTGCCTTTTGCGTATTGGATTCTATTTCTGTCATTGACGCCAAAGACGCCTCCACGGTAGAACTGGCACAGTGGTGCCGCGAACAAGGCATTGGGTTCATCATGGTGGCCCATGCGACCAAAGATGGCAAGTATAAGGGCAACACCAGTATCGCACACGAATGCGACATTGAAATTAAAGTAACCAAAGAGGGACTGGCTGAGACCGAAAAAAACCGCTATCAGTTATTAAATGCCATCAACGTTCCTTTTGGCTCGTCAGGTACTGCCGAAACTCTAAAAACTATCCCCCCGCTAACGCAAAGCCAGTATGAAGGAGTGGAAGACCAGCTATCTAATAATGAGACCTCCACAGATGAGGAACTCATCGACTTCTTTCAGGATGAATTTGGTCTCACTAAACAGCAGGCAGCCCATTGGGCCTCAAAAAGAGGAAGCTATTTGATGAATCCCACGCACAGCGAGCCACGCGAAAATCCCGTAGAGTTGCCATTTACGATCTCACTCAAAAAAATCAATACCCTCCACAAACTGCGCTCCTGGAAACGGGTGAATTCCCTGCTCGGCTCCAAGATGCCGTGCTACGCCAAACAGCACTCCGGGGAGTCCGAACGGGCTACCCTTAGCATTCGCTACGTGCCAGATTATTACAACAAACGCTATATCGTGGAGCTGCTTATTGACGGAGAGCTGAAAACCCAGATTTGCACCGAAGGGGCCAAAGGCGGATTTGCCGCTTCATGGGCGCAGCTGGTGAAAAAGCACGGCAATCTGGAAGTGCAGATTCTCGCCCAGGATCACGCGAAAAAAGTACTGGGCGCGCGGGAGTACCGAAGGCAGGAAAAGCTTCAGAGTAAGAATTCAGATTGTCCGCCAGCAAGAAAATCCAACACAAAGAAGAAGCCTAAGCGAAAGCCTACTCCGCTCAAGAAGAAAACAGCCAAGAAAAAACCGGCCGCAAAAAAATCCAAAGCGGCACCTAAGCCCAAAGAGCAGGCCATTCCAAGGGCTGAAGTGGACCTGGAAGCCGCTCGAAAAAGCCAAGCCAAACTTGACACCTTTTTAGAAAAAGTCCTTAGCTAAGCTATGCCAGCAGTTTATACAAATATCGACCAGATTACCCACCTGTCCACCGGCGACTTTGATCACTGGCTGGGTGACTGGGACTCCGACGGCATTGTCAATATTGATGATCCCAACCCGCTTACACCGGGCGACACCGCCCCGGTTTCTGAGGCCGAACTGGCACCGCAGATCAAGGCAGTGATTGAGGCGAAAAACAACTACATCCCGGCCCTAAAGAAAGTCATGAAGGGGCTTTTGGCTATGAATCTGGCGTTGGTGGTAAAAGGCCGCATTAAAGAAGTGTATTCCACGCTAGGCAAACTCATCCGCAAAAGGTTTCCCTTTACCGAAAAAATAGCCACCAATGCCGGAGAAAAATATACCACCGGCCTGACCGATGTGGCGGGCTGTATGGCCATCGCCGAAACGCAGGCGCAGGTGGATAAGATTGTGAAGCGCATACTTTCGGGCGGCTTAGGTGAAGTCTGGGAACACGAAGACAAATATAAAAACCCAGCGAGTGGTTACCGCGCCCATCATTTTATCCTCGTAGTGGACGAGCAGTACCCGGTAGAAGTCCAGGTAAAAACCAAACGCATGTCCATGATCTCGGCGGCCTCGCACAAGCCCTATAAAGTGGGCCAGCTCAATGGAGCGCTGCTGGAACAACTCACCCAACTCGCGTGGAAAGCCGACAAAGGCGACAACGAATCAGCGGAAAAACTGGAACCCTATTTAGCAGATCTGGAAGCGCTTGAAACCCAACTCACTCTTCGGTTTAATTCAGGCAACGAGCTCCAACAACTTCAGACAGATTTTGAGATGGTCACCAGTAAACTCGCCCTCGCGTTTCAGCTGGACAAGTTTCCGGCAGAGCATAAAGAAGAAGCCCTGGGGCTTTTCAGGGCACACGGACGCATCATTGGTGTCGATTTTGACGGGCTATTTAAACAAGCCTCTACTGGGCAATCGAAGCCCGCCGGACAGCCCAAAAAGAAATCAGGCCAATCAACTTTTAAGTTTAGTGATACCGAACTTTCGGAATTTCCTCCCATCAAACTAACGGCCTCCGAGCGTCGCAAGGCCAACGAAGCAGCTATCGCCGTGCTTCAAAAGGAAGATCGTGCGATTACCAAATCCGATATCGAAGTACTTCGGTCTTATACCGGAGCGGGTGGTTTAGGCTACACCGAATCCACCGAGCAGTCCAAGCGGGGGCTCCTTAATGAGCATTACACGTCCTACCCCGTGGTTAAACTCATCTGGGATAAGCTTCAAAACATGGGCGTCGCGGGTGGCAATATTTTAGAGCCTGGTTCGGGCGTGGGTAACTTTGCCGGATTCCTTCCCGACCGCGAAAAGTTTCGCATGGTTATGATCGAACGCTCGGCCATTAGTTCCCGCATTGCGAGCCTGCTCTACCCGATGCAGACCGTGCGCCACGAGAACTTTGCGGACACCGATCTTTCCCTGTACAACCTCACCGGCGTAGTGGGGAACGTACCCTTTGGCGACCTTAAAATTCATACCTCCCGCGACCCACTAGCACCGCTCAGCCCCCGCATTCACGACTATTTTATCCTGAAATCTCTGGACGCGTTACAGCCTGGTGGTTTCTTGGCCGTGATTACCTCAACGGGCACAATGGACAAAAAAGACCCGTCCATTCGGCAGGCAATGGTACAACGCGCGCGTTTTGTCGGAGCCTACCGGTTGCCATCGACGGCATTTAAAGATAACGCTGATACTACCGTTACGACCGATATTCTGTTTTTTCAGAAGTATGGGGAGCACCAGGGAGAAATCCATCCGGACGTGGACTCCACACTTAACCGACTGTTTGCCCATGACACGCTCATCGAAAGCAGCGTTTCTCATAATGGGGAAACGTACACGGCCTATTACAATCCCTACTTCAAAGAGCACCCAAGCTATGTGTTAGGCGAACATATTCAGGGGCACCACGTTCAGTTTTATTCCCGCATGGGCGTGAAAGGTGACCTTACTGAAGGTCTCATTCAAAAAGTGCTTTCCGACGGACTCACCTTTCCATACGCGCTTCCGGGCGAGATGCCGCTCTACAACATTCCCGATGATGGCATTATGCTCGACCTGCCAAGATCGTACCATCCGGGGAATATCATTGTCCATGAGAATCATTTTTACGAGAAGCAGCGACGGTTTTTCAAGCGGCTTAGCCTTAAAGGCGGCTCCGGGCTGGAGACCCGCATCGGCTCAGCCTGCCTGCTGCTCGATAAATACGATGACTATATCACGGCACTGGCACAGGAAACAAGCGAAAAAGATGCCCTGCGAGCTGAATTCAAGCAGCTTTTATCAGGTCACATCGAACAGTACGGTATTCCCGATGAAGACGAGGACATCCGAAAGGTATTCAAGTTCGACAACCGGCTCTACAAGCTCACGACGTTGGTGAAGCGAGATCCGCTTAATGGAGAACTGGTATATGCGGACATCATCGACGCCGATTCTATGTTCAACCGCAACTACGTGCCCGCCGTCAAAGATTCTGACGACTTGGCTGAGCTGGCTATGTTTGGCCGAAGCATTGGCGAAACTTTGGACCTGGATTTCTACCAGTCGGTGTACAAAGGGGGAACAGCCAGCAAAGAGGAGCTGGAAAAAGCGCTCCAGGATCACCCTGACTTTTACTGGAATCCGGCAACAGGAAACCACGAATTTCGCTACCAGTACCTGTCTGGAAACGTGCGCGAGAAACTACAACTGGCCCAAGAGCACGAGCTGGAAAAGAACATCAAGGCCTTACAGGAAGTCGTGCCAGAATGGATCGACGTGTACAATATCACTGTGGACCCGCAGCACGTGTTTACCTATCTACCCGCCAAAGCCATTGAAGAGTGGATCAAAGATGAGATGAACTACGACAAGGTGGAAACCGGTCTGGTCAAAGACAAGGCGGATCTGGGCAACCGGTTCTACATGAAGCTGCGAAAATGGGGGCGGTATGTTTCCCCAGGCGATGAAACCCAAGATGATATTAATCTTGGCTGGGGCGAGACACCATTCACCAAGATCATTACCTCCTACATTCAGGACAGCACCTTTCCACTGAAGTTTTATGATGAGGACGATACCCTGATGCCGTCGATGACGCTCAAAGAGGCGCAGTCCATGAAGGGCGAACGGGGCCAGATGCTGATCGAGCGCGCACGGAAAATACAGCGCCAGAACAATAACCGGATGCTGACGCACGTGCCCAAAAAGTTCAACAACTGGGTGCGCACCAAAGCCTCTTCCGAAGTCCGAAGCCTGATTGAAACCGCCTACAACCAGACCTACAACGCGGTGATCAATCCGCCCTTTGACGGGCGCACCCTTCGAGTTCGCGGCATGAGCGACACCTTCTACGGGGTGAAAGATTTCACCGTGTACAAGCACAACCGCGCCATTGCTGAAAAACTGGTGTGGAATGGTAAAGGCGCTAACTGCCACGATGTGGGAGCCGGAAAAACACTCGCTTCCATTATCACCTCTCAAGTGCTACTCCAGCAGGGAGCCGCCCGAAAACCGATGTTTGTCGTGCCCGGAAAAGTGCAAGAAAAATGGGTGGAAGAATACCAGATGCTCTTTCCCGACGCCAAAGTCCTCAACATGAAAATGGCCGGTGGCGACAAGCACAAAGAACTTACGATGGCCCAGCTCTACAACTGGGACGCTATTTTTATCGCCGACCACGCTTTTAAATCACTGCCACTGTCTCCGGCGGAGCAAGCCCGTATTTACCAAGAGCGTATCGACTACTTCAACCAGATGCTGGAGAATTTCGAGGATCTGCTGGAGGAAGACGAGGCGATCTCGAAAGCGGCCAAAACTTCCATGATGAAACGCATGGAAAAGCAGATGGAAGAATGGGAAACCAAGCTTCGCAATGTGGCGCATGCCAAACGCCTTGAAACCGATATTTTCTTTGACGAGCTGGGCGTGGACTGCCTGTTCTTTGACGAGGCGCACTTCTACAAAAATGCCCTGGGCTCTGCTAAAGCCGCCAAGCTGGGAATCTCGGCGAACAAGCCTTCCCAACGGGCCGAAGACGCCCTGCAAAAAACGCGGTGGCTGTTCAGCAAAGTAGGTCATAAAAACGTGTTTGTGCTTACCGCAACCCCGGTGGTGAATTCCCCGGTCGAAGTGTGGCACATGCTCAATTTGTGCGCCCCGGATCTTCTGGCCAAATACGAAATTGAAAACCTCGACAACTTCATTAACCTGTTTGTCCGGGAAGAAGAAAAGATCGTTAAAAAGACCAACGGGGAATACCGCTCCGAGCGTGTGGTGGCCGGGTACTACAACCTGCCCGAAATGCGCAAGATTATTGACGAGGTGATGGACATCAAGAGCTACGATCAGCTCATCGGTTTCTACAAGGAATACCCAGACTATATTCAGGACGAGAACGGGAATACGGTCAAAGGCAAGGATGGAAAACCCAAGGTGCTCCAGCCCAAATTCAAGCGCCCCAAGGCCAGTACCCGAAACGTCATTATTGAACCCAGTGAGTTACATAAGCTACTTTTTGACGACATTATTCTTCGGGCCAACGAAGTGATTGCCTGCATGAAAGACCGGCAGTGCGAGACCCGCGACAACTTTCTGGTGATTACCGGCGATGGAAGCAAAATTGCGACCGACCTACGGGTGTACGACAAAGATTTTGAAGGCATCGACCGCTCGTACCTTAAACTTGGCGCTATGGTAGAAAACGTGGCCGCTTCCTACGTGGCCCGTTCCAATCCGGCTCCTGAAGCCGTTCCCGAAGACCTTTACGGTGACTACTTTAACCGGCCAGGCAGAGGCCAGATAGCTGTCACTCCTCCACATCTTCGAGAGAACCCAACCCATATTGAAGTCATTACCAGCAAGAGCGTGGTAAAAGAAAAAAGTGGTTACTGGGTAGTGTGGGATGAAAAGAAAGAAGTGTATGAGCCCCTACACATACTGAAGCCCAAAAAACCCGAACACACGTGGAGCGAAGGCATTTTTGGCAGCGAAAAAGAGGCTACCGAACGCGCCCAAAAGCTCAATAAAGAATGGGAGCAGATCAAAGCCAGCCGATCCAATCCGGGCAGCCCCGCCATTCGAAACCAGATTATTTTCTGCGACTGGATCAGCCTTCATCAGTCTCAGGGAGGCAGCTACCATCAACTCATCAAATCCGAGCTGGTCAAAGCCGGAATCCCCAAAGAGCAGATTGCGATCATCAACGGGTCCATCATTGGCACGAGCAAAAACGGGGATGACTACTCCGTCAGTAGCAAAGACGACAAGGAAGCCCTCAAGAAAGAGGTTCAGGATGATTTCAACCAAGGCAAGTACCGGGTGGTCATTGGCAACCAATCGATTGCCGAAGGGATGAACCTTCAGAAGTGGACAACCGATATGCACCACATGGATGTGCCCTACACGCCTTCACAAATTCAGCAGCGAAACGGGCGCGGGCTCCGCCAAGGTAACCAGTACCCCGAAGTGCAAATCCATTACTACCTGATGCAGGACTCATTTGATCAGTACCGGCTGGAACTGGTCTCCAAAAAACAGAGCTGGATTGATGACCTGTTCTTTGGCACCGGTAGAGAAGTCTCCACCGGGGGCGACTCGGAGTCGCTGGAATACGAGCAAATGGTCGCAGCCACCAACTCTGATCCAAGGGTAAAACAGTTCTTTGAAGCTTTAGCTCAAAAGAACGTGCTCGATGACCGTATTGATAACCTTGAATCCGAGGTTCAGCGGCTCGAAGCCAGTCAGTCCCAGGCGACCAGCGATATCCAGGGAAAACAGGATCGCATGAAAAGTGTGGTAGAGCGCGAAACCGCCCTGCAAAACTCGAAGCTTCCCGAAAGCGCGGATCTTGCCCTAAAGGAGAACCTGTTTGACGTGCAGTACGGGTGGAACGGCGAGCCGTACCAGCTCGATATCCAGTTGAGCTCCGACTCTAAACGCATTTCCGGCTACCGCATGAAAACCGTACTGGACGTGCCTGAAAACAACGCCAACGGGCGCGTGTGGTTTCACCTGATTCCAGACAGCAATATCCCTGACCGCTCGTTCTACAACAAGCAGACGTGGGGTTCCATCAAACGTATGGCCTCCAAAGAGCTTGGCAGCGCCTTTGGGTGGACGCTGGAAGAAAAGACCGGACAGGGCAAATCCATCTCCGGCAACCTCGGCAACATCATTGCCACTGAGGAAGATTTTTACAATGAATACGGCATCGACATTGAAGTCGAAAAAACTAAAAAAGACGAGGCTGGTAACGAGCAAAGCTTCAAGGCCATCAAAGAGTCCGCTGGGATGTTTACCAGCAAAAAGTGGCAACCGATTATCACCCGAAAACTGGCGGAGCTATTCCTGGAACTCGAAAAAGCGTGGATTAGAACCTTCCAGTCCCGCATGGAACTGCTAAGCAGTGAGCTGGAGCAAACCGAGAAAACCCTGACCGAACTTCAAAAGGTGCTGGCGTCCACAAAGGGCGAACTGGAAGCGGCCAAAACCGCCCGGGAGAACAACCAGAAGACCGTGATCGAACTCAACGATGTGGTTAACCAGCTGGTGGCGGTAAGCTACGACGACCGGAACGAATTGTATGAAGAGATCAACCGGATCGCCCCGAAATACAAGATCCGCAAGACTATTACCGTCCGTGATGTGGGGGCGCTGAAAGGGAATGACCCTAAAAGCGCCCCTAAGCTTCGCGAGAACAAGGCAGATACCATTCCAGCAAAATTACTTAAAAGACACGGCGTACTCAAAACCCTCTACGAAGAACCGCTGGTGTATTCCGGCATTGTCAAGGAACTGGAGTACATCGACGCTAAGGGCTATATGCAGCGTATGGAAGCGGAAAAAGATGATCTGGCGATGATTATCAACGCAAAGGGTACCACTATTTATGTGTTTCCCACGAATTTAATGAGGCTCTCAAAGGGAGCCTACAATGACCCGAAAGCCGCCGAAATGTTTGAGGAGTTTCATCATTTCCCGGCAGACGACTACGATTATGAGCTGTTTCCGCCTGCGGGCGAAAAACTGATCAGTGCCGGTTACGCCGACCGCATTTTGTACGTGAGCGATAAGATTATCTATGCCGATGACGAAAAAGGCAAAGACAATCACTATTTCCACTACTTCGATGCGGGCAAGCGACCGGTGTTTAAATACGGTGATGTGTACATCATCGCTAACGTCAACATAGACGGCAGGGGCATTCTTAATTGAGCCACCCGCCAGAACAACGAAGGCACCTATGAAAGAGCGCGTGTTCGCCAAGAACCCTTCCGAGCTACAAATCATCGAAAACCCAAACAAACGACGCAGTAACATGATAACAGAAAGCAAAATCACTACCGAGAAGGCGGTCTCTGAGTTCAAGCAGCAGGCCATCACCGCCGGATATATTCTTGGTGGACAAGCGGTGGCAGCCCAGATGAATGTCCTGGCCGTCCCCTTGCTGACAGGCAACGCCTCAGCAACTATTCAACAAGCCACCCGAGCAGGTATCCCTCTCACCGCTGGAGTACTTCTAACGCTCCTTTCCAAAAACAAACACGTTCGCGGTTTGGCCATGGGCATGGGCGTGCAAGGCGTAATGGAGGTCATCAAATTTATTACCCCTGACTGGACACCCCAGCAAGGTCTTATGGATGGCTCCGGATACGTGTATGACAACCTGCCTGAAATCCAGGAAAAAACACACCATGTGGATGAGGTAGAACATTCTTTAGAGGTTGATAATACCATCGAAGTCTAGAAATAACGCCTCATAGCTCTGCATTGCAAAAGGGGTACTGGTAATACCAAACCGGCTATCAGCCATTTTCTAAACCTTTTAAATAACAGTTATGAGCGATAAAATCTCCAAAAAAGCACTTGTTCCAGCTACTGCGCGCATCAAGACCTATTTTGACACACGCAAAGTACAGCAAAATCAATCAGTCCTTAATTTCTTTCCTGCTAATGCAGATCGAAAACTAACGCGGGACAACTATGTAAGTAACCCGTTTCCCGGAGCTATGAAACGCCGGATTCTGGGACTATCCTTTGAACTCACCAAACAATTTATTGAAGACGATCCAGCCAATGGCATCGATGCGCGCGCCATCGTAAACGGGCTCAAAGACGCGGCCATTTTGCTACAGGCCGATAACGACAACAAGGAATTCCTCCGCGCTCCAATGAGTGAGTTCTCCAACTTTGCTGGAACCGGTATTCAGTTTACCTCGGCCACCAATAATACCGTGGACGCCGTAGCTGAATATCGCAGGCTTGTTACCATGAAATCTGCCAGTGAGTACCGTCTGGCCGATCCGTTTGATCTGGCCATCAACCAGACGGTTTCCCTTGCCGTCCATTTTGATGACGCCTCAGTGTTCCCAACCACAGAGAACTGGAACCAATCCGGTCAGGGAGAGTTGTGGCTCAGGGCTTCCATGGTAGTCGCTGAAGTTGAGTAATCCATCCCTACCCGCCGGTTTCAGTTCGCTGATTCTGGCGGGATTCTTTTTTCCAAGCAATCCTGACTACCTCAAAGCAACACAATGAAGATACTCTCCAATTTTTTACCTCCTAAAGAAAGTTCGGCTTACAATCCGGCCAAATCGGTCGAGGTGCAACCGGGAGCAACCGCTCACCTTACCATGAACGGCATGGGTGGAGAGCGCTACGGCATCCGAAAGATTCTCCCGTTCAGCGCCAACATGAACGCCATTTTGATTTCCGCTCGTCTCAACGAAGACCTTTACCTGTTTCGGGGCGTCCAGCTCTCGGTGGTGCACAATCTGTTCAAATCCATTGACGGACTATTTGCTCCTTTTATCATTCAAAAGAACAACCATATCGTGTTTGAGCTCACCAATACTGGAGCTGTCAAACAAACCGTGAACATTCAGATTGTCGGTTATGACCAATTTGCGCTGGCAAAACTCAGCGCGGCCTACCAGGAAATTGGAGCCTCGGTTCCCGTGCCCCGGTTTCTGTATGGACATAGCACGGTTCCGGCTGGCGGGCTTAACATTGATTTGGGCGTGAAAAGCAAAAGCGTGGACGTGCAGGTTCGGCGTATGGCCATGAGCAGTAACCAGCCAGGAGCTATTACCGCCTCGATGAAAGTGTACAACACCACGGTTCGCGATGAAGTGTTCCTTGAGCAGGTCAATGACGAGTTCAACGACAAGTACATCAACGTACCGTTTGTAGTGGGATCGAACGTGCCCTTTGATGTGTACGCTTCCAATTATGGAGCGCAACCTGCCGAGGTGAGTTTCCTTTGCGAGAGCTACGTGCAAGCCAACACCGGATTCATCCCAGCGGAGTAGCTATGCTCAACGAACTGATTACAGTACTCTGCGAGCTGGCCGCCAACGTGGAAGCGCTGGTTAGAAACCTGCAAAAAACGCAAGGCAGCCAGCCCAGTCAGGCGCGGATTGCCTCCTCCATTTCCCCGGTAATGAAACATGGCGAGCAGCCCGTTCGCCTGGTCAACGAAAACCCGCACCGGCTTGGGGTGATTATTCAGAACAGCAGCGAAGGCGAACTGATGATTGCCCTGGACAGCCAGCGGATATCGGACAAGTACTACACCTTCAAACTGCGGGCAGGTGAAACCCTGCATTTTGATCTACGCCGGTTCGGTGAGCTCTACAAAGGCGGTTTTATGGGCCTGTGGGATGAAGCAACCAATCCCGGAGCCGAATCCAAAGCCCTGGTAACCGAAATCTTTTGGACGAGCTGAGATGAGCAAGATTAGCGGGCAGGAATTTGGGCTCAATGAAGTCTTCAAGATGCGGGTCGTGAGCGGTATGCTCGTGGACGGCTCCATTTTGATCTCGTGGGCCACCGGAGAACCGGCTTCGAGCCAGATTGACTGGGGCTGGGATGACTCGGTGCCGTTTCAAACGCCGGAAGTTCACATCGAACCTGAAGAAATGGTGCGTTATCACCAGCTCTACCTGCCACAAACCCTGGTCGATCAGCGGCATTATTTCCGCGTGCGCTCGCGAACCGAGCACGGAAAAACCGGGATCTCGGACATCTACATGGTCGTGGTACCCCCGGATCTGGACATTAAAAACCGGGGCCGAATGGCTACTGAGATTGAACTGAAATTGGTACTGGTAAAAACCACCAGCATCGACTGCACCAACTTTCCGGCAACTTCCATTTCGGGCTATCGCACCGAACCTATTGCCTCCGATCAACCAGCGGCTTTTGATCACGAGTACTCTCAACCCGAGCCACTGGACCAGGTGAAAGAGGTTAATGCCAACAACAGCAGTTCTCTGACTACCAACATCAGCTACACCATTACATAACCTCATATTTGCATAAACAAACCCCCATGAAAATCATTAGAACGGATTTAAACGTAGGTAAAACAGCAAGCGGTCTTGATATGTACTGTGACCTGTCCCTGGAACAACGGCACCTATACCGTATGAAATGCGAAAGCTTTGTAGGAAACCTGCTAAAGTGGATGCGCATTCAGATGGGTAAAACCAATCAGGATGATTACTGGGATGGAAACAGTACCCGAAAGGAAATCAGCAACATTACCAGTATTACGGAATCCGGACAGGATATCATCATTGAGTTGGACAGGTACCATGAATACAGTAGCGTGGAACATGACTTGATAACCATACAAGGAGTACTCGGGTTAGAAGGATTGAACGGTGTGTACTTTCATGATAATGCCATCGGGCTATTCCCACTGGATCGCCATAGCACGTATAAATATTACATTCGGGGGATTGTACCTCACCTGACGGGGGTATGGGATGGAACTTCCGGTGTTTCTATGGCAGCCAAATACAGAAATACCTGGACAGACAGAGATTATCACCTGCCCATAAATTGGGAGCCGATCATTGGCATGAGTAATCAACCGGTTAAAGCCTCTGATTTGTGCCTTCCGGGGTATTTCAAGCGAGGGTGCACCCAAGGGGCCGTGTCTATTACCTCGCTTATTACCGATCAGGAAAGTTCCAAGTTTACACTATCCCGTCCGTTCACCAACATGACGGGTGGTATTCGGCAAATCAAGGAAATTGGAATTATGTCCGGGGATTACCGAAGCGCTTATATGCTGATGGCTCGTGACGTGCTAGGTGCACCAATTAGCCTTGGAGACACCTCCACTTTGTCGCTGGACTACGAGATCATCTCCATGATTGAGAACTTTAATCAGGATACAGACGCCAACGGCACGAATGGCGGATGGACGGAAAGCTTCATGTACATCCTGCACCGAATTGCAAATCCTGGAGCTGCTCACAACTGGGAGAATGAGTTTCATTTTACTGCCGGTTTAGGTGGAGGTGGAACAGGGGTAAACTTCAATGTCGATCGGAATCTGGAAGGCTGGCAATTTGGCGTTCGCGTGGGCGAGTCGAACAAGTTTGTATCCATGACCGATACTTCCCTTACCCCAGAAAATGCGGAAGTGAATGGCGTTCCACACGGATATGGAGACGGAGAACTGGTACACCACGGCACGCATATCGGACAATTGGTAGTCGATGATGTGGCTAACGAGGTGTACTTCCCTATAGAGCGTATTTTTGAGAACCGGGGAGCAACACCCATTACCGTCCGGGAAATTGGGTTATTTGGCAACAAGAATAACTCATTAAATATCCATCCGCATCTTTTGGCCCGAAAGGCATTGGCTCCGGTCGATCAGTTTACCATTGGAGCGGGTGAAACCGCAAAAGTCACCTTCAACTGTAAGGCCATTGTATAAGTGAGCAGCGCGCTGTCCATATCTTCCCAGCTCAGCTACCTTCACGTGAAAGGCATCATGGGGCACTTTTATGAGGCTTCTCGGGCTAATAATGTGCCAGTTTCCCTGCTATTGGCCATCGCATCCAGGGAAAGTCATATGGGATTGGCGTTGGACAATAACTGGACGGGCGACAATGGAAACGGCATCGGCATCATGCAAATAGATCGGCGTTATCATTCGGACTTTACCAGCTCCCATGCCAATAACGACCACCGCGCCAACATCCACTATAGCAGCAAATTTCTGGCGGATCTGATAAGCAAGTTTGGCGGTAAGCTCACTCCAGCTGTAGCGGCATACAACGCGGGCTACTCAAAAGTGCGAAATACGGTAAGTGCTGGCATTGATCCCAATCTGGTTACCACCGGGCAAAACTACGTCACCGATGTGCTGCGCCGTAAAGAAATCATGGAGTCCGTAATGGGTATTTCCAAAGCGTCCACGGCCAGCATTGTACTGGTGCCACTCATCATCACAGGATTTATTTCCTACCAAATCTTTAACACACAATAAAACACTATGAAATCATCTTCCGGATATATCTACAGCGAGGAAAGCTCCCCCGGTTTGGGGCGAATGGTACTCGACCCGACACTACCCATTGAGTTGAACACCGCTATCCGACCGGTATCTACTGGTGTTACTCGGCGACCAACCATATCCATTCCTCGGGGGCTTTCTCCCAGGATGAGAAAACCGGTTCTGCCAAAATTGCCCAAAATCACGCCACCCAAAGTAACTCCGGTGGTCCGTGATTTGACCAAAAAGCCTGTGGCAACTGCCCAGCCTTCTATAACCAAAAGTGAGCCGGTGGCCACACAAAAAAAACCGATCAACAAGAAGATGATCGCCCTGGCCGGGGCTGGTATTGTTGGAGCCGGAATCCTCTTTAAAATCTTACGCTAACCTAACCTGATAACCCATGAGTAAATCAAGCTATACCTCTGATAACGGCCTTGGATGCGGCTGCGGATGCAACGGAGCCGGAATTGGCTCTTCTCCCGTAGTGGACGTTAAAAACGCCGAAGCCGAAAACACCAAAACGGACTTGGTAGATACCGCCAAAAAGTACATCAACGGCGAAGTACCGATGAAGTACAAAGCGGCTGCCATTGCTCTTGGCGCTGGCTTTCTGTGGCTAAAGTTCAAGAAATAGTCCCATGAAACGAGCCGACTACATTGCCCTTATAGAAAGCTATGGGGGCAACTTTTCGCTGTCCGATTTTGAAATCCAGGGTGATATCTCCCAAATGGATGTGGATTTTTTGCGGTCGTTTCTGGCCTGGAGAGATTGGACGGGCACAAAAACCCTAATCACTTCCGCGTGGCGAGATAGCGATGCGAAATCACATGGGAAAGGCCTGGCCATTGACTGCTTTTTGTTTACCGAATGGCTTACCAAACAGTCAAGCCCGCTTCAGCACTGGCTGCTTGCAACCACGTGGCCCTTTCAGGGGGTGGGGCTTTATTTTGACTGGACTTTCACTCATAAGGTAAGTGGGGAAAAGATCCCGGCCATTGGTCTTCATGTGGACGGGTGGAGTGGTAAGCAGATCAACGAGCGGCCACTCCGATGGCTCCGGATTGATGGCCATTACTACTACCAATCGACAAAAACCGGACGGTTTTACTGCCGGGAGAACAAACAAACCATAACGCTTACAGAAGCCATTCAGGACTACGAGCAACGCTATGAGCAAATCACCAAAGCCCGAGCACTACCTCAGCAAGTATAAAGAGCTGATCATTACGACCATCATTTGCCTGTTTCTGACCGGGATCTACGACTCGATCAACAACCAGACCGCTGAAATAAAACGGTGGTATGAGCTCATGATCAATATCCGGGCCGAACAGAAGATTCAGGGCGTTGATCTGGAATCATTGAAGCAGTCCATCGAGTCCTACCAAACAAAAACCGACCAGGAACTAACCATTCACGAACAACGCATTCAGTCCCTTGAACGAGGGAGTGAATAAGCCTTATTAACCTAATTTAGCCTTATTACTCATGAAAAAACTACTTAAAAGCGTCATCAAATCCGTACCAACACTTATCACCTTATTCAAGAAAGAAACCCCGCAGGAAGGAAAGGACATTGCCAAAAGCGGGCTTACCAGCTTGGGCATTTCTGGGATGATTACAACCGGACGAATCAATGCCGGTGAATTAGATGAAACGGTACTTATCATTTTAGCTATCGTTGAAGCTATTGGATATGTGTATGGGATTGTCGCTTTAATTGCCGGTTCTTCCCAAAACACAAAAGTTGAAGAAAATCAGTTATAAATAACGTGTTTTATTGTTATGCAGATCAAATAAAATATAACACCTTGTCATAATCTAAGGATAACAGTACATTTAAACAGAGCCCTGTATGTTGCGAAGTCCTAAGTTACACTTGGGAAACGAATTTAATTTCATAGCAGCTACGGGGCATTTCTTTTTGTTTTAGAATCATCCATTTATTTGCTCAATTTCAAAGTCCAAAAATTTTTTAAAAATCCTCTAGATGTTAAACTAATCAGTTTCTTTTTCACACTTAATGTAACTTCTTTCCAGCATCCGATACATATTACCAAGAATCATGTTATCACCAACAGAACAAAAACAATTATTAGAAAGGCTTATTGCTTTGCCCAAAGAGTGCGAATGGGTAGAGTTTAAGCAAAGCTACGTTGAAGAGAATCAAATAGGGGAATATATTTCAGCACTCTCAAACTCAGCCTGCCTTCATAACCAAAAATACGGCTACTTGGTTTATGGCATAGAAGACGGAACACATGATATTGTTGGAACAGATTTTCATCCTAAAAACACCAAAATAGGAAACCAGGAGCTTGAAAACTGGCTGGCTACCCAACTGTATCCTAAAATAGATTTTAAAATTTATGAATTTGATTATGAAGGAAAGAGTATCTCCATATTTCAAATTGATGCAACGAGAAATCAGCCTGTTCGATTTCGCCACGATAAATTTATCCGTGTAGGATCATATAAAAAGAAACTTGAAGATCATCCTGAAAAGGAAAGAAAAATTTGGAAAAGGCATCCTGAGGCTTCATTTGAGAGTAAAATTGCTGCTGACAATCTTGAGGGAAATGAAGTACTTCAACTTATTGATTATCCCGCTTTCTTTGAAATGATGAGCATTCCTCTTCCTGCTGATATGAGTGGAATACTTGATAAGCTTATTGAGGAAAACCTGGTGGCCTTTGATAGCGGTAGATATTCTGTAACAAATCTGGGCGCAATTCTATTCGCAAAGCAATTGAATAAATTCCCTTCTCTAAAAAGAAAATCCATCCGGGTGATTATCTATGATGGAAAAAACAAAGTGAATACAATAAAAGAGCAGAATGGCATAAAAGGATACGCCAATGGTTTTGAAGGACTCATATCATGGATAAACGATCAACTCCCTGAGAATGAAGTGATTGGGCAAGCTTTGAGAAGCAAGGTTAAAATGTATCCCGAAATCGCTATTCGTGAGCTTGTGGCGAACGCTATTATCCATCAGGATTTCGAGATGAAAGGAACAAATCCAATGATCGAAATTTTTGATGACAGAATTGAGATTACAAACAATGGGAAACCTCTTGTTGACCCATTAAGATTTATTGGTGCTACACCTCGCTCACGTAATGAAGAATTGGCTTCATTTATGAGAAGGCTTAATATTTGTGAGGAACGCGGTAGCGGTATTATAAAGGTTGTAGATGCTGTTGAGATCTTTCAATTGCCCCCGCCTGATTTCTTAGTAGATGACTTTCATACTATTGCAAAGCTTTATGCTTATCGGCCGTTGAATGAAATGGATAAAAAAGATAAAATAAGAGCGTGTTATCAACATACCTGTCTCAAACACTTCTCCGGTGAAAGGATGAGTAATAAGTCCCTCAGAAAAAGGTTTGAGATTTCGGACAAAAATTACCCTATGGCTTCCAGAATTATTTCTGATACCATAGAAGCTGGTCTTATTAAGGATTTTGATCCATCCAGTAACTCTAAAAGAGATGCCAGTTACATTCCTTTTTGGGCTTGATCTATGTCACCTTTATGTAACAATTTTAGGGTATTCACCCACAAACACTGTTTTAAAGCTGTTAGAATGGCTTTTTTTATGTAACGGTTATGTAACACTTGTCCACATTTCAGAGGACTTATCCACATAGGTTATATAAATAGCACATATAACATGTTTTGGGGTCTTAGAATAAGTGCAGTCTTCCATTACCATGATACTGGTAAAGAAGAACGCTTCAAGTGGTGGGCGAAGGTTTGTTACAAATTTGTTTATGAGATTTCTGATGAGGATGAAAAATAATAGCCTAACATTGGCCCATCCAAAATTGTTTGATTTGTTTAGCTAGGCAACCGGGATTAGGCCTGCAAAGACAATTAAAAATCTTAATATTAATACAAGCATTAAGCTATTTTTAGACACGTGAAAGCAGCTGATAAATGATTTGATGGTATTGTTGCTGCACGTTGATTTGCCAATCACTGTAAAGAATATTTTGGATATGAACAGCAAAGAAATGTTTACAAGGCTTGTAGAGAATGCTTTTGATTTTCTTAAAAAAGCTTTTGAAGAGCTTGATCAAAATAATTTTAAGCATTCCATGATTAATTTCCATTCAGCTCTTGAGCTTTTTATAAAAGCAAGACTAATGGCTGAACATTGGACGTTGATTGTTGCAAATTCAGAAAGCTTAAATAAAGAAAAATTTATTTCGGGTAATTTTAGATCTGTTTCACTTTCCAATGGCGCTGATAGGTTAGAAAATGTATTAGGAAAAGGCATATCTCAAGATGTATCAAAAGCTTTTGAGAAGGTAACCAAGCACCGGAATAAATTAGTCCATTTTTTTCATCCAGATGGTTCTGAAAGTGAGAATCGTACTTTAAAAGAAAGTATAGTAAAAGAGCAGTTAATAGCCTGGTATTATTTGCACCAACTCTTAAATGAGCAATGGAAAGAAACTTTTTCAGACTGGCAAGATCAGATTGAAACAATAGATAAATCACTAAGAAAACACCGGGAGTTTCTATCAGTAGTTTATCAAGCTAAAGAAGACAGAATAAAAAAATTAACATCAAATGGTATAGTATTTACAAAATGTCCATCATGTAGCTATGAAACTCTAAAGCATGAGATAGAAAAAGAAAAATTATATATATCTGAATGTTTGGTATGTAATCTGAAGGAAAAGACTATTCAAGTAGGATGTACTGATTGCGAGTCAACAGTTTTCTTTTATGGTGAAGGCTTTTCTCAATGCAAACAATGCCAAAAGAATTTTGAACCGGATGATTTAGTAGAAATTATTTGGGATAGCGGTTTCGCAACTGCAGCATTTATGGATGGTGATTATTCTTGGGATTTAGGTAATTGTTATTACTGCGATGGCTACCAAAAAATTGTTCGTTTTGATGATGGTTCTTATTTATGCGCCTGTTGTTTTGAGGAGTTTGACCATTTGAATTGGTGTGCATGGTGTAATGAACCTAACTCAGGAGATATGGTTGACAGCTATTATAATGGATGTAATTTTTGCGATGGCAGAGCTGATTGGGATAACGAGTAAAAACTAAGTAAATAAGCATAGCTTTAGAATTTATTTACTTCCCCCAAACCCCATCAATCTCCTGCATCAACCGATCTGTCTCCATAAGAGCAACAATGATCTTTTGATAGTGACGGATTTCGTCTATGGAAAGTTCACGGTCTCGACGGTCTTTAAGCCATTTCTCAGCGGGTTGATAGCCTCCAATGTAGAACTCCCAGGCTTTTTTAGGCACATTGCCGAAATACTGCTCTTCGTTAATCCACACTTTGCCTAATTCCAGGTCATCATCCGAGTCATCCTGAGGATACCTCCGAAGGATCTTGCCTTTCAGGGCTTCGTTTTCTTCACCACTTGCATCATCTCCATCAACCACAAATCCCGGATCATTCTTCGTCAGCCGGTTGGAAATCATATTGCTTCCTGCAATGGGATAGGTAGTTATAAATTCTTCTATCACCGGATGCTCCAGTAAGTGAATTTGGCGCAACTCTCCACCAAGTTCCACAAGTTGCCAGAAAAGCTCGGGATCTTCGGGGTAAGGTACTCTTGGAAAGTCGATCTTGAGAAACTCTTTGTATTTCTCCCGGTAGCTTGGGGAATGCAATACGGCATAGATATAATCGAGCAGATCAATGGGAGCAAAGGTGCCTTCGATTTCTTTCTTTTCCGGAGAGAACTTCAGATCCAAATTTTTAGCAATTTTATCTACGATTTTCTTTTCTAAATTAGGCCTTCGTTCTATACTTCCATCCAAAGTTTGTTGGGTGCTATTTTCTGGATAGACATATAAAGGGAATGTGTATGTGCTTTCTTTTGACTTAGCGGATAATGTGCACATATCAACCAATCTATCTGAAATAAACACATGTTGAAAATCGTATGCACTTTGTTGACGGGCAGACAATAAAGCTAAATTATCTTTAAAAAATAAATTCCTCATTAGCTCTCTTCGAGAATCTCCTCGAACTATAATTTCATGGATTTTTTCATAAGGATAGTAGGTGAACCTACTATCAAATAGCCGGTATTGCACTTCCATGATATCATCTGCTTCATTCTCAAAAAGGTCCCTTTTCTCACTAATTTTCCAGTCTTTAGTATCAGAAATATTATACTTCTCAAGTATTTGCTGTGAATCAAGATTTTTCATGTCTTTAAACAACTCAATTACTGAATCCCTATCGAAGTGAGGCTTAATCAAGAGATTGTCTTTTCTGAATTTTATACCAGTACCAGATTCAATGAATAATTTGTCCAGGGAAATCCATTCTTCAAATTGATTTCTCAGTTTGTACTTGAATTCTTTAAAAAAGTAATCTGGTGACTGGGGCTCTACTGCTTTCCAATTAATTGTTGATAAACTATTTTCAGTTAAGTAATTGTATTTTTCTTTCCTCTTACCTAAGGCATCATTTTTTAATAGTGATGCCATGTTGTGACTCTCTCTTTTCTTTATAAAAATATTTATTGAAACACCCTGTTGGATATCAAATACGTTTTCATCTTTCTCTCCATCATCTGTTACTTCTTGTTTTTTATAGCTACCATGTAAGTCTAAAACATATATTTTATCAAATGCATTAAGTAAATCCTCTCTCATTTTGTGGTGTGTAATACCATCTATAAAACTATTGTTTGATATGTAAGCAAGTATGCCTTCACTATTCTTTTCAATCAAATACTGCCCATATCGAATAAATTTAACATAGTCATCTGACAAGGCATTTTTATTATAACCTTGTACACCTTCCTTGTAAGTTTTGATTCTTTCTTCAATCCATTCTCCATTATTTCTACTGCTGACTGAATAAGGTGGATTACCTAATACAACCATCACAGGTGTATCACGCTTAATGTGATTGGCTTCATTAGCCTCTTCACTTAACCAACCAGCAAAGAGGGTTCCTGTGTCTGGGTGATGTTCTTCCAGAGTGTTAGTCAGATACACCCGGAAACGTTCACTACCACTTGGCTCTACACCAGTTTCCCTTAACAGCAGGTCCAGTTTCAGGTGTGCCATTGCATAACTGGCCATTAAGATCTCAAATCCGTTCAGGCGTGGGATCAAATGTTCTTCCACATAGGTAGCCCAAATGCCTTGCTGTCCTTCAAACTTGGAATGAATTTGTTTGATCACTTCAGCTAAAAAGGTTCCGGTTCCAGCTGCCGGGTCCAGAATCTGCACTTTATGGACTTCCCGTTCCTCTTCCACCATACCGCCTTTATGTCGTTTGTCGTGCGTGGGTACTTTTACCTTCACTTTTGTTTTAGAGGTATCGGCCAGCCCGTCTTTCAGTCCAAATTCGTCTTTTAGAATATCATCGACCGCTCGTACAATAAAGTTTACCACCGGCTCTGGCGTGTACCAAACTCCGCGACTTTTTCGCAGCTTGGGATCATACTCAGCCAGGAATGTTTCATAAAAATGTATGATGGGATCTTGTTGTTGAGTAGCTTTTCCAAAGTTCTTTAGAAGGCCATCAACATCGGTCGCTCTGAAAATATCAGCTAACCCATCTACCACCCATGCGATACGATCATCCAAGTCATATCCTGCAATGTATTGGAAAAGCTTACGAAGGAAGGGATTGGTTTTTGGAATAAGCGCAGCTGCCTCATGTCGATCAAAGGTATCCAATGTCGAATCGTGTAAACGAGCTGCAAACATACCATAAGCAATCGTCTGTGCATAGATATCTGCAAATTCCTTAGCGCTGATATCGTGAATCAAGACGTTCTGAAATGCAGTCAATTGTTCCCGCAGGGTATTGTTAGCCGTCTCGTTTACTTTGTTTTTCTGCTTTTCTTCATCGGCATTCAGGGCTTTTTCAATTACATCAGCGAGGATTCGGGCTTTACCGGCCATCATCTTCGACAGCTTATTGGCACTGCGGATGGTTTGCCCCACATGCGTCCCAAAATCTTTGATGATGTTTTCGAACTCGCCATAGTTTTTAGTTCGCCCAACGATTTTACCATCCTGAATTTCGGCAATTGAAACAGACGTCAGCAATTCGCCCTCCCTATACACATAGAAGTCGAGATAATCGGTGAAGATGAGGTTTGGGAGCCCGGTTTTGTAGCGCTCAAACTGTTCTTTGTTTTTCTTTTTACCTGCCAGATCGGAATCGCCAATATCTTTAGCTTCGATATACCCAACCGGAATTTTCCCTTTGGTAAGAATGTAATCAGGTGCTCCCACTTCAGATCGGGCCGGCTCATTGGTAATGAGTAAATCGGGCAAAAGCTCTCCAAGCAAAGTCTGTAAATCACCCCGATAACTGTGTTCCCTCGAAATGCCTGATTTATATCTCAGATTTAACTGATCAACGTATTCCTGAATGGTCATAAATAAACAATTTGGTTGGCGCTTAGGCTAACAAAATCAGGGCTTAAAGACAATAAATAATAAGGTAAAATATTCACCATACAGCATATAAAGCTGCATGTAACTCTATGAATTCTTTGATTTATTTATTTAAGCTTGATTTAAGCTAGGGTTCTTATTTTGAGATTAGAAAATACCTTAAAACACTCTGAAAGTGTGTGTTTTAGCCATTATTAATAGAAACCTAAATATCATGAAGCTGCTAAAAGTTTTGATCAGACCGATTTTACTTGAAGAAATTTATAAAGAATTGCGACATCATGGAGTAATTGGTATGACGGTATTTAAAGGTGAGGGTACCGGTAGGTATATTGATCCGAACAAACAACATGGTTCATTAGACTTTCCAGCGATGCATGCAGAACTGATAAAGATTGAAATTGCCGCTCACGACAAAGACGCCTCAAGAATTGCAGATATCATACAAAAGAAAGCTTCCACCGGAACTGAGGGTGATGGCATAATTTTTATTTCTTCAATTGACGAAGCTATTCGTATTAAAGATGGCACTAGAGGACCCAGTGTCTTTTTTTAAAAAGATATGTAATAACTAAAAACACAATATATAAACTAACACTATCATGAAAACACTTACACTTACACTTACGATTCTTCTTTTTTCTGCAGGAATGAGCTTTGCTCAACAGCAGGATATGAATCAAAAGAAACAACAGATGCAGGAAATGATGCAGGATTCTACCATGCGCTCGATGATGATGGATCATATGGCACAAAGCCCCGAAATGCGTAAGCAGATGATGCAAAAAATGATGGGCTCTATGAAGATGGACAGCACCATGATGATGGGCAATATGCAGAATATGATGGATAACCCTGAAATGAAAGAACGCATGCAAGCCCACATGAAGATGATGCAGTCTATGATGCAGGATGGAGAAATGGACCACTCTAAAATGATGGAAATGATGGGTGATTCATCCATGATGAAAATGCATATGACCTGCATGCAAATGATGCAGGGAAATATGATGAATGGCGAGGGAATGATGGACAAAAAAGATGGAATGAAAGGCAACGACCATCAAAAGCATCATAATTAATCAAACTCAAGAGATATTCAAGCTTCACCGCCGGATATCTAGAGTTTAGTTTAACACAATATTTTACGTAAGAAGTTAAACCCAATAGCACACTCTTATACAATGAATAAGTACATTCTATGGATGATAATCGGGTGCGGGGCCGTATTTTTGTTTCTCTTCATTGCCCCGGCACTTGGTTTAAATAAAGGAATAGCAACTGCATTAGCAATTGTAGCTATGCTTGCCTGCCATATTCTAATGATCGGTCATCACCGAAAGGGCTCAGAACCACAGAGCAACAAATACTAGTTAGTGACTTTATGAAGCAAGTGAGTCAATGAGGAGCATTCCAAACGCTCAGTAATACAATGGCACAAATGAATCAACGTTGATGTCTTTCCAGCAAAGAAATTTCGGTAGGGTGCGTAATCTAAACACTCTTCCGAAATTCGTTGCAAAATGAACATCTATGCCAAAATACAGCCGTTTTATAATTTTACTCAGCTTTATAGTAATAGGGGGCAGAAATCAGTAATAGTAAACGCGACCCAAGTAACTAAGTATTATGTAATGCTTGTCTGAATTGCTTCGATCTACAAATAATTAGTGGCCAAGAATTTTTACTCTTGCTGCTGTCCATTGACCTATTTTGATCCAGCCTATCCAATCATCTTTATAAGGGTAAAGTGACGGCCACCCTTATATATAGAAGCAATATAATTGCAAAATCTCTTACCAGTTTAAGCTTTATTTCAGCAATGCGTTTGTATGTTAAATTATGAACTTGAAATGTGAACCGGTTAACCCACTTTATTATGGACACACTGAAAAATCTGATTCGCAATCTTGCTGATAAAGTTGACCGGCTTCTGGGCGGTGCGCAGCTTCAGGAAATTCCTGTAAGATTAGGCACTGAAAATCCTCCAGCTGCTCACATGCTAAGGTGACTTGGATCATGTTCGACAGTTAACAACAAAAATTATAACGGTTATTGCCATGAAATGGTCACTTTACATCGGAAAACCTGCCGGTATCAAGGTCTTTATTCACTGGACCTTCATCTTACTGGTCATTTGGCTCTCCTGGATGCATTTGCAACAGGGACACGGGCTTTTTGAAATATTAATCGGGCTGCTTTTCCTTGCTGCCCTGTTTGCATGCGTCACCCTCCACGAATTCGGCCACGCCCTGGCGGCACGAAGGTATGGCATCGGAACCCGGGATATCAACCTGCTTCCCATCGGCGGGGTAGCCCGGCTGGAAAGCATGCCCGAAGATCCCAAAGAGGAACTGGTGGTAGCCATTGCCGGGCCGGCTGTTAATGTAGTAATTGCAATCGGGTTGTACCTCATCATGTTGGTATTGGGGCAAAGCAATATGGAACTGAGCCATCACATAACCGGCGGTAATTTTTTGGCCGACCTGCTGGTGATCAATATTATTTTGGTTCTGTTTAACCTGATACCTGCTTTCCCGATGGACGGTGGGCGGGTGCTCCGGGCATTGCTGGCCTTCATAATGAAAAGAAGCAAGGCCACCCGTGTGGCCGCTTCGGTCGGGCAGCTGTTGGCTATTGGTTTTGTTCTTTTCGGCCTGTTTTATAATCCGTTTCTGCTTTTTATCGGAATTTTTGTTTTTCTCGGTGCCGGGGCGGAAGCTAACCAAGTAGGATTGCAGGAATCCTTGCGGGAAGTAAAGGCCAAAGATCTGATAACGACCGATTTTCATGTACTCCCCCAAACAGCTTCCGTATCAATGGCGGCAGCCGCCTTTATGGAAAGCCGGGAACCCGAACTGGTTATAACCGATCATGAAGATCGCTTTGTGGGGCTCGTATCCTATGAGAGGATCATCGAGGAAATACAAAAGGGGCATTTTGATAATCCGGTGGTAACCCTGATTAAAGAAGAGGTACAAACCCTGGCCCCGGGAACACTTATATACGAGTTAGTGTCGAAGATTCAGCAATCAGGCCAGCGTGTTTTTCCGGTGCTGAATGATGATCGTCTGGCAGGAATTATATCCCACACGGACCTGATTCATCTGCTGGAGCAAAATCAAGCCAATTAGCCTCTGGACACAGGCATTTAATCAGATATATTTTCAATATTTAAGCTTGTTTTAAGACTCATGGTTTATCTTACTGACAGTATCTTGCTGTGGCATGCGACTGATGGCACAGCATACATTCAATAGTAACAAAACACCTTAGCACCATGTTATTTGATCATCACTTTATAGGCATGCACTGGATCTGGTGGGTCATTATCATAGTCATCATTCTCCTGGTGGTTTTTGATGTGATTCCATACAGGCCTAAAACCGATACCACTGAAGATCCTCTGGATATATTAAAAAAGCGGTTTGCCCGCGGTGAAATAGAACACGAAGAATTTGAAGAACGAAAAAAAATTCTACTGCAAAGTAATTAGTCAACAAACGGCCTAAAAATAAAAAAAATGGCAACCTTTAACGTAATTAAAGCGTCCGGAGAAAGGGAACCTTTTTATGAGAGTAAGCTTCGCAATTCTCTCAGAAAAGCAGGTGCCGATCAACAGATTACAGACAAGATTATTCACTCTATCCAACGGATTCTATTTGAAGGGATAACGACTGAAAAAATATACAGAGAAGCTTTTAAGCAGCTCAGGCAATACTCAAATTCTTCGGCTGGCAGATATAAATTAAAAGAAGCCCTGCTGGAATTAGGGCCTTCCGGCTATCCTTTTGAAAAATTTATCGGAGAACTTCTAAACAGGCTCGGTTATCAAACTGATACCGGAGTTATTGTTAACGGGAATTGCGTCTCCCATGAAATTGATGTTATCGCAGAAAAAGACGACGAACATTTTATGATCGAGTGTAAATTTCACAACCGGAAAGGTCATAAATGTAATGTAAAAATTCCACTTTACATTCAATCACGATTCAAGGATGTAGAAAGAAACTGGAGGAGCCAATCCGGCCACGAAGACAAACAACACCAGGCCTGGGTAGTTACAAACACCCGTTTCACTACAGATGCCCAGCAGTATGGAAAATGTGTAGGTCTTAAACTCTTAAGCTGGGATTATCCGGAAAATAACGGACTAAAAGACCTAATAAGCCATGTACATCTTCATCCGATTACAAGCCTGACAACCCTAAGCAATCAAAAGAAAAAGCTCCTTTTGGAACAAAATGTTGTCTTCTGCAAGCAGATATGTGAGGACAAGCAAGTTCTTAAGAGCGTTGGGCTTGATAATCATACCATGAACAAGGTCTTTGAGGAAGCCATGGATATATGTAATGTTAAAAATAATTCAGTGAACAGATGAATGATTCCAATAATAACCACATAGAAAAAAGTATAACTATCACTATTTATTGTAAGGAATGGTGTGAATATTTAAAAAACGTAGTTAACCTTCTGAGAGAGAGACAGCAAAATTTCACCTTTATCGATCTTCGGTATGATAGATCAAAAGCTAACGAGTTGATATCGAAGCTGGGTAATCCACTGATATTACCCATACTTGAGATCAATGGTGTCTATTATGAAAAACCATCTTTTGCAGAGGCCACGAATCAGCTTGAGTTAACCTACTGGAGGCAAAAAGTCGACCAAACTTATTATGATAAAGAACCATCCGGGGACAAGACTTATTAAAACGGAACGAGATAGGTAGATGAATGCGGATTTTTTTAAGGGGAATCAACTTCATTGAACTTTTTTATGGATAAGCGGCCGAGATAAAAAATCAAAGTCGGCAGCATCATAAATTGCAATACGGGAGATAAGCCGACTTCTACGTAAGGTAGCAGCGGCATTGCATCAGAGTAGCTCCAGCTCCCGGCTGCAAGGTGTCTGAGTTCTCCCAAAATGGCCCCTACCCCGCCGATAAGAACCAAACCGATCACGTTACGGATGGTCATTCTGCCTAGCCAATACGGATCTTTATAAAACAGGCTAAAAGCAAAATAAAGAAGCAATACCATCAACATATCGGCTACGGATGCCAATGCACAAAAAGAAATATGATTTAAATCATAGACATAGCCCGAATAAAGCGGTCCCTGGGCGATCTCCCACACAAGGTTAAGCAAAAAAGCCAGGCCGCTGATTTTTAATAGGAGTTTGTTGAACACATTTTTCTCTGAGACTTTTCTTGAATAATAAATATAACTGGCTGTAATAATGAGCAATACTATCACCGGAATAATAAACTGAGTGAGCTTTAATTCTGTCATTTTATATCCTTTTGATTATGGATTTTTGTTTTTAGTGTAGTGTATGTTCTACATACGCAATGGTTATCTCACATCTGAATATATCAGGAGACATAAACTTCATTCTTTGGTTTAAGCTTTATTTAAGGCACTTGCATCTATCTTACGGATAATCGTTTAAATAACCGATTACTACATTTTTAGTTAAATAAATATTACAAAATCATGTTTTACAATCACCACTTTTTTGGCATGCACTGGATCTGGTGGATTGTGATTTCGATAGGACTCCTTTTGGTTTTTTTGGATTTGATTCCATATTGGCGCGGTAGAGTTGTACGGGAAGACGCAATGGGTATACTGACTAAGAGGTTAGCTCGTGGAGAAATAGAACGCGAAGAGTTTGAGGAGCGTAAAAAAGTTTTAAAACTAAACAAGTAAAAAAAATACAACAATGGAAAAGATCAAAATAGCCGTAAACGGATATGGCGTCATCGGAAAACGAGTGGCGGAAGCAGTAACCTTGCAAGAAGATATGGAACTGGTGGGCATCGGTGATGTAGCTGCCGACTGGAGAATAAAGGCAGCGGCAGCTAAAGGATACGCCGTGTTTGCCAATACCGAAGAAGGCCGCAAGACAATGAGGGAGAAACATATTCCGGTAGCCGGCGATCTTGATGACCTGCTTGAGCTCGCTGACCTGGTGGTGGATTGCGCTCCCAAAAAGTTCGGTACCCAGAATGCCGAACGGTACAAAACGGCCGGTGTGAAGTTTATTGTGCAGGGCGGGGAAAAGCACGAGACGACCGGGCATTCCTTCAGCGCGGAAAATAATTATGCCTCTGCTTTAAATCGGGAAAGTACCCGCGTGGTCTCCTGCAACACCACCTCTATCGTACGGACCCTCAGCGCATTAAAACGAGCGGGATTACTGAATAAAGCACGTGGTACGCTGTTGCGCCGAGCTACCGATCCGTGGGAAAGCCACAAAAACGGTATCATGAATACAATGGTTCCTGAACCGGAAATTCCCAGTCACCAGGGCCCGGATGCCCAGAGCGTAGATCCCGAACTGGACGTGGTAACTGCCGCGGTAAAAGTACCCCAAACACTTTCCCATATGCATTACTGGACCGTGCAATTAACCAAAAATGCATCTAAAGAGGAAGTCCTGGAGGCTTTCGGCACTTCTACCCGAACGGCCTTTATAAATATGAGCGACGACCTTTCCGCCAATAACGCCGTTAAGGAGCTGATGCTGGACCTGGGACGCCCGCACGGCGATATGTACGAAGTGGCCATCTGGGAAGATATGCTCAAAGTGGAAGGCGATGAGTTGTATTACGCCTACCTGGTCGATAATCAGGCCATCGTTATTCCCGAAACTATCGACGCCATCCGAGCGCTTACCGGCACCGAGTCGGATCCTCAAAAATCCATTACCAAAACGAACCATTCGCTGGGCATTACACAGCGGTTCATATAAACAACACCATTTTCATTCCTAACATACATTTAATCTAAACGGAATATTCACATGGAACGAGGAATTGAACATTCAGGTGCCTGGGTGTTAGCACTTTTTGTTATCGTTATTGCGTCTTGGCTTTTATACAAATATCTGGCCCCAAAAACTTGGAGGGAGTGGATAGGAGCAGGATTGATTCAGGGCTTCATCATCGCATTGTATGCGGAGATGTACGGCTTCCCGCTTACCATTTATCTGATGGTTCGGTTCCTGGGGTTGGATAGTGGTAGTGGTGATCTAAACGCCAACCTTTGGTCTACTTTAGTGGGCGTTGGTGAAACGGGGATGATGATCTCGATGATTGCGGGCTATATCCTTCTTTTTGGTGGATTTGGCATTTTCATCCAGGGCTGGCGCCAACTGTATCGCGCCAAACAGGAAAACAGGCTTGCTACCGACGGGTTATACGGGCTGGTTAGGCATCCCCAATATACGGGGTTGTTTATCGGGCTTTTTGGAGAGGGTGTCATTCACTGGCCCACCATATTCTCCGTAGGCCTGTTCCCGGTCATCGTTATCGCTTATGTCCTGCTTGCCAAAAGGGAAGAGAAGAAAGTGATCGAGGAGTTTGGTGAAGAATATCTCAAATACAAACGGAACGTCCCGGCTTTTCTTCCGATGAAAGGAAAATGGAAGCAGTTCATTCAACGATCAGGAAATACTGTAAACAAGCTTGATTAGTATCGATTTACTGCTTGTTAAAAATTTTATTAGAAATAAAAAGCCTTCAACCAACAATCATCCGCCATATAAATACTTCGTAAGACTATAAATTTAAAATGACAAGTAGATCATCAATACTCAGGATTAATAAACAGATTGGCATCCTGCTGATCTGTCTGTTTCTAGTGATGATCGGCTACGGACTAACCCTTCCAATTCTTCCATTTTTTGTAGAAAAATCAGTACGTTCAAATGAGTTATTCCTTCTATCACCGGCCGTGCATGTAGGTCTTATGACAGGCATTTTCCCGCTGATGCAGTTTATTGCTGCCCCTTTATGGGGACGCTGGTCCGACCGTATTGGCCGATTTCCCGTGTTGACAGCAGGTATGGGCGGTTATGCACTCTCGCTGATTTTTTTTGGGTGGACTAACGACTTGGTCTTGCTTTATGTGCTTCGAATAGTAGGAGGACTATTTTCAGCCTCTGTTCTCCCCACAGTTAACTCATGGGTTACGGATCTGAGCACAGTAAAAAATAGAGGTAAACTATTGGCGTGGGTAGGTGGATCAGCTAGCTTGGGGGTAATTTTTGGACCAGTACTGAGTTCTTTCTTTATGGACGTTGGCTGGTTTACCGAATGGTCATGGAAGCTGCTGGTTGCAACCCCTTACACTGTACCATTTATATTTGCAGGAAGTTTTTCGCTGTTGGCTCTAGCAGCTTTGATAATATGGATGCCAGGTGATCCATCTCCAGTCGTAAACAATAGCAACCCCCCAAGTAAATTTGGTTTATTGAGTATTATAAAGGGGGAAATGCTCCCGATTCTTTTCTATGCACTTATTGCACAAGCAGCATTAGCCATGTTTGAAAGTACTTATGCGCTCCATTCACAGCAAATTATGGGTTACAGTGTAATTGAAATGGGCTATATATTCATGGCTTGTGCACTCGGAATGAGTATTAGTCAGATTGGCTTTACGGGATATTTAATTGACCAATTAGGGGAAGAGAGGTTGTTGCCTATCGGATATTTTTTGGTGGGGTTAGCTCTGTTGTTTTTGATGCTGGCAAGTTCTTTTACCCTTATCATAATAGTAGTGAGCATTCTTGCGTTGGGAATGGCATTAATTAGCCCGGCTTTGGCTTCTATTACCAGCAAAATAAATAAAAATTATGTTGGCGAAAGAATGGGAATCTTGGCATCTATAAGCAGCTTGGGACTTGCAACCGGTTCATTTATAGGCTCCGGATTGTACGTAATAAATATTCATCTTCCCTATCTCACATTTTCATTATTTCTGTTCTACGTAACATTTTACTTGGTTAAAAAAAATCTCAACGTTATAGGTTAATTGAATACTTATTCTTCAGGAGTAAGCTATAAAATTTCAGCTTCATTTAAGCCTTCCTATTGTATTATTGAGTTAGACAAAAACTTAGCACCCTCTGAATAATAATTTTTTAAAAATAAAAGGAGGCACATATGTGGTTAGACTATATATGGAACATCCCACTCTTTTGGTGGTTTTTACTTGCCGCATTCATATTATTTATAGTGGTGTCATTTATAAGACGAAAGCTGGAGAAAGATCCCTTAAAAATCCAAATGGAACATTTCTGCCGATGCTATGCCCGTGGTGAAATAAGCCTGGATGATTTTAAGGAATTGAAACATGATTTACAGGAATTTGAAAAGCATATCAAGACAACTAATATACGAAAACCAATCCCGCGTGTGAAGGCACGGAAAAACAAGAAACAACTGATAAGGTGAATACTATGGAATGGATAGCTGAAAACTGGTTCCTATTACTAATAACTATACTTTTCATAGTCATGCATATGTTCGGTCATGGCCATGGTGGACACGGAGGGCATGGAAGAGGACATAGCCAGAACTCGCCAGAAGACCACAACCACCCTGAAAATGACACAAACAAACATCAACATCATTAGCCTGACTTAAGGGAATAAGCATGAAACCTTTAAAGCAAAATCCTCTTGTGATTTTTTTGGAATCCCTAAAAGGAAAGAATCAGGCAGGGGCCGGTATTGCAATTTTATTGGCAGTCATTGTCGCTATGCTATGGGCAAATTCTCCTTTAAAAGAATATTACAATGAATTTATTCATATGGAAATTTTCATTGGGCTAAATGGAAATACCTTATCTGAGCCCTTGCTGCTGTGGGTAAATGATGGGTTAATGGCCGTATTCTTTCTATTTGTTGGTTTAGAGTTAAAGCGTGAAATACTCGGTGGAAAACTCTCGAATCCCCGTAAAGCCATACTGCCGATTGGGGCCGCCGTGGGCGGAATGCTTGTCCCGGCACTAATCTATTCATTCTTTAATGGTAATGGTATTGGACAAAGTGGTTGGGGAATACCAATGGCCACCGATATTGCTTTTGCATTGGGTGTACTTTCTCTGTTTGGAAATCGAGTGCCAGTTTCGCTTAAAGTCTTTTTAGTTGCTCTTGCTATTGTAGATGATTTGGGGGCAGTATTGGTGATCGCAGTTTTCTATACTTCGGGAATATCTGAAATGGATTTACTCCATGGTTTCCTTTTTTTCCTGGTACTTGTAGGAGGTAACTATTTTGGAGTCAGGAGTGCCTGGTTTTATTTCATTATTGGTATTGGAGGGGTATGGCTGGCCTTTTTCTTTTCAGGTGTTCACCCTACCGTTGCCGGTATTCTTATCGCTTTTACCATCCCTGGAAAAGTAAAAATTAAGGAACAAGATTATTTGAAAAATTTAACGATCCTTCACCGGAAATTTATAGAAACCACTCCCATTAAAGGAAGCTTCATTTCTGAAAGTCAACTGGAGATACTTGAAAAAATTAAAAGTAAAACCAATGATGCTGAAACCCCATTACAAAAATTAGAACATGGATTATCGCCTATCGTCGGCTTTTTTATACTACCTGTTTTTGCCCTGGTAAATGCGGGCATCCATATTCATGGTGATATTCTGAATACTCTGAGTCAGCAAATCAGCTTGGGCATCATGGCAGGACTTATAGTTGGCAAATTTATAGGGATTGCTGGCTTTTCATGGATTTTAGTAAAACTAAACATTGCACAACTTGGAGAAGGAGTAACATGGGGGCAACTTTGCGGTGTGGCTTTGATTGCAGGCATTGGATTTACAATGTCCTTTTTTATTACTGATCTGGCGTTCCAAAGTGAAGAACTTAGATATATTGCCAAGCTAAGCATCCTGATTACTTCTATTTTGGCCGGTATAAGTGGCTCTTTGATGCTTTGGGTGTCCTCAAGGTCAAGTTCCCAATATCATTCTGTAAAACCGATACATAAAAATGGATTCTAATATCAACATCAATAACAAAATAAAAGGTGATTCATCATGTTAAATATTAAAATTGTAAGCTGGGCAGCAGGTACTTTTACAGCAGTCAGTTTTATTTTCTGCGTTATTTATGGTTTAGTAACACCCGAAAGCGTCCACATGCATCAGTTCTTGGAAATTGTATTACCCGCCTTCGAATGGATTACGGTCGGTAGTTTCTTCCTCGGACTTATCGAGAGTTTTGCCTGGGGCGCGTACATCGGGCTGGTTTATGTACCCATTTATAACTTTTTCTACAAACGATGGGGACTGAAAACAGACTGAGACAATCTCTGTCCATCTGATTATATCAGGTTGCAATAAAAACATTCATGAATAATATGATACCTGAGTTGCCGAAAAACCCTGGATTGGATTCTCTACGGTTAACGCGCACCCTTATTTCGCTGGCACTAATCTCGTTCGGCATGATAATATATGAGATTGTATTGATGCGCATCTTTGCGGTTATCCTGAGCTATCATTACGTGTTCGCCATTTTGTCTCTTGCCTTGCTTGGGTTGGGTATGGGTGGACTGCTGCTGAAAAAAGGCGGGGTAATCTGGCCCTCCATCAGTACAAACAAGCTCATCCTTTCTACGGCCCTTGCTGCTGGTATAATTACCGCGCTAATCCTTTACCTCACACAGGCAGCCTCCCCTTCATGGAGTACACCAATCACCTACACCGTCTTATTCCTTCCGGTACTACCCTTCCTGTTTTTCGGTATGACTATCGCATCTTTTTTTCAACAAGCCCCGGAGCGGAGTTCACTGTTATACGGGTTTGACATTGCCGGTGGTGCCTTAGCTGCCCTGTTGACAGTTTCTCTGCTAAATTCAGTTCCGGCAACCACAGCGGCCTTCATTGTTGTATTTGTATTAGCGGCGGCTTCGATCATCCTGATGACAGCCGAATCGCTCAAATGGAGTACATCCATACTATGGTTAAGTACCCTTCTTTTTGCGGCAGGCGGTATCTGGCTGGCCCCTCAAGGCATACTTCCCATCAAAAATAACCAAAGCAAGGATATCAACAGGCTATTGTATGATGCTTCCGGTAACGGCCGGGTTATCGAAACAAGATGGAGCGCTTTCGGCCAAACAACTCTTGTTGAGAACGACCAATTACCTGATGAAAAAATGATTTATGTTGACGGAGCCGCTGGCACTTCTATGTTCAGTTTTCAGGCATTGTTAAATGATTCAACATTACGAAGTGATTTGACCTCCAACTTCGGGCAATTTTTCCCATTTTACTTTTTAAATGAGAATGAAAAAGACAGCGCCCTAATTATAGGTCCCGGTGGCGGGCGAGACATATTAGTAGCTCTTTTCGGCGGCGTATCATCTATCACTGGTGTTGAAGTAAACCCGGACTTGGTGCAAATAGTCAAAGATTATGAGGATTTCAATGGCGGTTTATATACAAAACTGCCCAATGTTGAAATAGTAGTAGTTGAAGGGCGCAGTTTTATCCGAAATACTTCTGAAAAATATGATCTCCTCATGTTGGCTCTGCCGGTAACCAAAAGCAGCCGAAGCATCGACGGCTATGCTTTAACCGAAAACTACCTGTTTACCGTAGAGGCTTTCAGCGACTACCTGGATCGGCTTACTCCCGAGGGCAGAATTATTTTTGTTACACATGGTAATGCCGAACTCTACCGGCTGTTAGGGCTGGCACTGAAAGCTTTTGAAAAAAGAGGGATTCCCAACCAGCAAGCGATGAATCATCTCTACTCGGTTTCCAAACATAATATGCCTGCCTTAGTAGTTAAAAAAACACCTTTTGAAGGCAAAGACATGCAGGAAAGGCACGCTGCCCTGCATCAGTTGGGATATGATCAGGGTGACTATTTTGTACCCTTTCAGGAACAAGCCTCCTATTTGTTACCTGTTCCGAATGATTCAACTTCCACCATAGAATGGAGCATGTTTGATCAAAACCTATATGATCTTTCTGACGGAACTATGACTATGGAGAATTTTGCTAAAAAATTTCCCCTCAATATATCTCCGGTTTATGATGATAATCCTTTCTTCTATAATTTTGATAAGACCTTACCCTCTCCCTTCCGCCAGCTCTACGGGTTGCTTGTACTTGGGCTTGGGGTGGTAGTGATGGTGGTATCAGTCAAAAAATCTCCGGATCAGGTAAAAATCGGGTTTGTCAAGCCGTTTGCCCGCCATAAGAAAATGAAGTGGTTCCTATTGGTGTTTCTGTTGCTTGGAGTAGGGTTCATGATGCTGGAAATTGCTCTTTTCCAAAAATTGTCGTTATATCTCGGCAATCCCGTCTCAGCCACTTCTGTACTATTATTTTCACTACTACTCGGAGTTGGTGTAGGAAGCTTAAGTAGTGCATGGATAACTGATCGTCTTTCACTCGCCGTTATTTTCAGCACCATCGCTGTGTTTTTCCTTAGCCTGACCTATAACTTTTTCCTTGACAAATTTCTTGCGTCGGCGGCCTCAGTGCCATTGCAGGCTGGCTTACTCACCGGATCTATTGGTTTTGCCATGGGCTTCCCCTTTCCGCTAACCCTGAGAATGATGAATAACCATGGACTGGAGAAATTTACTGCGGCGATGTGGGGTGCCAACGGGTTGGCTTCGGTCGCAGGAGCTGTCACAGCGATGATCATTGGCATTGAATGGGGTTTTACAGAAGTCTTAATTGCAGGTGGAGGACTTTATCTATTTGCCTCTCTGCTTTTTTACTACATACCAGCATCAGGCTCACCTTTCAGGTCTAAATAAAAAACCATCTTTCTCAGTATATCAATCTAAATATTAATTTCAGATTCTTTAGCTCATTTAAGGTTGTCTTAAGGTAGTAGGTATTATCATTGGGTAGAAACTTGAAAAAGAGGCTTGATGAAAAAGTCGAATTAAAACCTATAACGGAGAAACCAATGGCTAAGGATGTTGTATGCGGAATGGAAGTTGATAATGATTCTCCATATCAAAGTACCTATAAGGATAAGACCTTTAAATTCTGCTCGGAAAACTGCAAAACAAAATTTGATGAGAATCCAGAAAAGTATGTTGCCAGGCATCAGGATTCTCCGGCTACCTACCAAATAACGACAAATGGTATTGAAAAAATTCAATTGCCTATTGTAGATATGCATTGTGCTTCCTGTGCCACAACCATTGAAAAAGAACTCCGGAAATTGCCGGGCATTAAGAAAGCAGTCGTTAATGGTGCTACCGAAAACGCCTATGTTGAATATGAAGGTTCTGAGGTTTCTGTTTCGAAAATAATTGATTCTATAAAAAAATCAGGTTATAGAACCGGGTATGCGAAGTTACGGCTTCATATTTCCGGAATGCACTGCAATTCATGTGTGTCGCAAATTGAAGAGGAACTTGAAGGTACTTCGGGCATACTCAGTGCGAGCATAGACCTTGGGACTGAGGCAGCCCTTGTAAAATATATCCCCTCAAAAGTTGATTATCCTGCTCTTAAAAACATCATTGAACGGATGGGATATCAGGTATCAGAAATTTCCCATAAATATGATGAGAACGGGAGTGATACCCAAAACACCGCAGAGGGAAATCAGGGTAGTAGTGACCCTGTAGATGAAAATGAACAGGCACGGAATAGAGAATATAAATCATTGATGTGGAAATTCATCTTTTCAGCGGTTATCTCTATTCCGGTAATGATTTTCAGCTATCCTGATTTCCTTGGACTTCCAGACCAGTTCCAACGGGGTACCGACCTGCTGTACTGGATTTGGTTCTCCATGGGCGTGGTAACGTTGCCGGTAATGTTTTGGGCAGGCTCACATTTCTATACCGGAGCTTGGGCAGCTTTTAAAAACCGGTCGGCCAATATGCATACCCTCATTGCAGTGGGTATTACGGCAGCTTGGCTGTACTCTACGGTAGCTGTATTATTCCCGGAAATCTTTCCAACTGAAGCATTGGCTGAAGTATTTTATGATGTTACCGCTGTTGTAGTTGCTTTAGTTAATCTGGGCTTAGCTCTTGAGATTAAAGCAAAAGGTCGGAGTTCGGAGGCTATTAAAAAACTAATGGGCCTACAGGCTAAAACAGCCCGTGTAGTACGTGATGGGAAGGAACAAGATATACCCGTTGAAGAAGTAGTATTAGACGATATTATTGTGGTTCGCCCCGGAGAGAAGATACCGGTTGACGGGGAAATCGTGGAAGGCTCTTCGGCTATTGACGAATCGATGATCACCGGGGAATCCATCCCGGTTGAAAAACATAAGGGTGATGAGGTGATTGGCGCCACCATCAATAAAACGGGTTCATTTAAATTCCAGGCCACCAAAGTAGGCAAAGACACGGCACTTGCACAGATCGTACAAATGGTCGAGGAAGCCCAGAGTTCCAAAACACCCATCCAGCGTGTAGTGGATAAAGTTTCAGGTTATTTTGTCCCTGCTGTCATTATCCTGGCTATCGCTGCTTTCGTTGTCTGGTATCTTATAGGGCCTGCCCCGGCACTAATTTACGCTTTGGTTGTTGCCGTTACGGTACTGATCATTGCATGCCCCTGCGCTCTGGGCTTAGCAACTCCAATTTCATTAATGGTAGGTGTAGGCAAAGGAGCTGAAAATGGTATCCTGATCCGCAGCGGAGAAGCGCTGGAGACCGCACAGAAACTTGATACCATTGTCTTAGATAAAACGGGTACCATTACAGAAGGACAACCCAAGCTGACCGACATTGTTACCGCAAACGGCTTTAGCGAGGATGAGATTCTGAATATGAGTGCCAGCGTGGAACGCGCTTCCGAACACCCGCTGGGGGAAGCCATCATAAAAGGAGCAGAAGAACGAGAACTTACTCTTCTGAACCCCATAAATTTTAACGCCGTGCCCGGTCACGGTGTAGAAGCCGAAGTGAACGGACGAAAGGTACTTCTCGGAAATGTTAAAATGATGAGAGATAACGGCATCGATACAGGCAATTTACTGGATCAAAGCACCAAACTGGCCGATGAAGGTAAAACTCCAATGTTTGTTGCAATAGGCGGAAAAGCTGCCGGAATCGTGGCCGTAGCCGACACCGTAAAAACCGATTCCAAAGAAGCTATAGCTCAACTTAAGAACATGGGACTGGAGGTCGTCATGATAACCGGCGACAACCAGCGAACCGCTGATGCCATTGCACGCCAAGTGGGTGTGGATCGCGTTATGGCCGAAGTGCTGCCCGAAGATAAAGCCCTGAATGTGCAAAAACTCCAAAATGAAGGTAAACGAGTAGCAATGGTAGGCGACGGCATCAATGATGCACCAGCGCTGGCCCAGGCCGACATAGGGCTGGCTATCGGCACCGGAACGGATGTAGCCATCGAAGCCTCCGACATCACCCTGATCAAAGGCAGCCTGAAAGGTGTGGTATTGGCGATCCAGCTTTCCAAGGCGACGATGAGAAATATCAAACAGAACCTGTTCGGAGCCTTTGCCTATAACACGGCCGGTTTGCCGGTTGCCGCAGGGTTGTTGTATCCGTTCTTTGGTATCCTGCTTTCGCCACTGATTGCCGCTGCCGCCATGGCTTTTAGTTCTGTAACAGTTGTTACCAATGCTAATCGGCTGCGCAAGTTCCAACCAAAATTTTCAAAAGCTAATAAATAAACTTAAAAGGAGATTATCATGACACTTGATGAAATTTTTGTACTAATCGGTGGAATCCTGCTTATCGCGCTTGTCGCGTGGTATTTCTGGTTTTCCAGCTCGGAGGGCACCCGTGTTCAAAGCGGTACAGGTGGGCTACAGGAAGCCCTGATTAAAGTAAAGGGAGGATATAGTCCCAATGTTATTGTAGTAGATGCCGGTAAGCCGGTGAGGTTGAATTTCCTTCGCGAAGAGACGGCCGCCTGCTCCGAGCAGGTGATCTTTCCGGACTTCGGAAAGCAGGCTACGCTAACCCCGCATAAAACCATTTCTGTGGAATTTATCCCCGATACACCTGGCGAATACGAATTTCAATGTGCGATGGGTATGCTGCGAGGTAAACTCATCGTTGAATAAATCTATAAATCACAACCAATAACATGGAGGATACCATGAAAGCACAAAACATCTGCCCTGTAATGGGACACGAAATCGAAGACCCAACAAGCGCCCCCAGCAGTGAGTACAAGGGAACAACCTATTACTTCTGCTGCGAAAATTGCAAAACAACATTTGATGAAAATCCCGCCGATTTTATAGGAAGCAACGGTAGCCACCATCATCATCACTAAGTACAATATTCAATAAATAACACCCCTGCCTTTGGATCTATGAGGTCGGTAATCTTTGGGCAGGGATTTAATTTTTGCAAAATGGAACATCTTAATCTAAACAAAGAGTGTGTAGTAACCGGAAAAGAGGTAATAAACCCTCAAAGCTCTCCCAAAAGTAGTGTCAATGGCAATACATGGGCGTTCTGTACTACTACCTGTAAAGAAATTTTTGACCGGCATCTGATTAAGTTTGCCGAAAAGAAGATTCAGGAAATTCAACATTATTCTATCTAAAGTAAAAACATTGGGAGGTACTTATGTCACATCATGCAATCTGTCCTGTAAGCGGTTTAACTATAGATAACCCTGTCCTTTCCCCTCATATAGAATATGAGGGCATGGAGCTATTCTTCTGTTGTCCGTCTTGCGAGGATACTTTCTTAAGAGAACCTGACTATTACATTTCTGGTCATAGATCCTTTAGTTTTTCTAATTAATGCACCGAAAAACCCCTATGCATTTGGTCCTGATACGGCTAATTGCATTTCAAATCATTTTGTTCTTAAAACATTAAGGACTATTCAAATATTTTTTAAATCCTATTGGAAGTTGGTATGAAAAAGGAACAAATACATATCATTGGAGCCGGCCCTGGTGGATTAGTAGCTGCTATCAATTTAGCCAAAGCCGGATTTCCGGTTACCGTTTATGAAATGTACTATGAGGTCGGTAAACGCTTTAACCATGATTTCCAGGGTATCGAAAACTGGTCAACCGAAGAAGATACTCAAGAATTTTTGAGCCGTATAGGTATTTCAGTGAATTATCTCTTTGAGTCCCTCGAAAATGTTGAGTTTTTTAATCCTTCTGGTCAAAAATACCATTATAGCATGTCACGACCCCTTTTTTATTTAATTGAACGAGGTTCTAACGAATGGAGCCTGGATCAGGGGTTGAGGCGGCAAGCAGAAGAAGCAGGAGTTCATTTTGAATGGGGAACAAAAATAACAAAGGTGCCTGAAAACGGCAGAGTAATAATAAGCACTGGCCCAAAAGGCGGTGATGCAATTGCGAAAGGAATCATTTTCTCTACAACTCATAAAAATTACTATGCGGCTTTCCTTGGTGATGATATTGCCCCACATGGTTATGCTTATTTATTGGTACATGAGGGTAAAGCTACATTTGCGACTTGTTTGTTTGAAAAATTTCCCAAGTCCCTCCATTATTTTGAAAAAGCTTTAGGTGAAATGAAAAAGCACATCATGATAGATATACAGGATTCAAAATATTTTGGCGGTTATGTCAATTTCTCACTAAATCAAACGCTGGTTAAAAACAACCGCATCTATTATGTGGGAGAAAATGCCGGGTTTCAAGACGCCTTGTTTGGCTTCGGCATGCGCTATGCCATGCACTCTGGATATCTGGCGGCCCAAAGCATCATCGAGAATCGTTCCTATCCTAACTTGTGCAAAGAGCATATCATCCCAAAAATGGAGGTGTCGTTGGCCAACCGCTGGTTGTTTACCCGCTTGGAAGACCTGGGATATACCATTATGCTCGACCGTCTGGCAGAAAAGGACGATATAATTCCTACCCTCCGAACTCAGTATAACCCAAGCTGGTATAAAAAGATTGTTTTTCCGGTCGCCAACCGGGCTTTCAAAACCCGGCTGGAAGACAAACAGTGTATGCACGAAAACTGCTCATGCGTATGGTGTAAGCATGGAGAGCACGACTATGCCGAAGTAGAATGCTAACATTAACCTCATTTTTTAAAAACTATGCAACCCATTCTTTTTGAACTCGGCCCGTTTACCATTCATACGGTTAGCCTGTTTCACACTGGTGGCATTCTTATAGGAATATGGTGGCTTTATCGTCAGGCCATAAAAAACCGCGTCGACCCTCAAAAAATAATGGATCTGGCTGTCATCGTCGTCCTCTGGGCCATTATTGGTGCGCGACTTTTCTCTATCCTGTTCGATGGCAGCCTGCAGTGGTACCTGCAAAATCCATTGAAAATTCTGATGCTCTGGAATGGAGGCTTTACGTTCTATGGAGGTTTCTTGTTCGGACTAGGAGCCGGGATTTGGTATGTACGAAAACATGATCTGGACTTATGGCAAATTAGCGATATGGCAGCGCCCGGCCTGGCGCTGGGCATCGCCTTTGGACGACTGGGCTGCTTCTTTTCGGGAGACAGTTTCGGCAAACCGACGGATCTTCCCTGGGCGGTTACCTTTACTGATTCAATGTCGATGGCCCCAACGGGTATCCCACTGCACCCCACCCAAATCTATTCCACGCTTGTCCTATTGGTAGTATTTGGCATTTTGCTTTGGTGGCAAAAACAGCAGCGTTTTAAAGGAGAAATCTTCCTGGTTTTTATTATGCTTTATTCTGTCGCACGGTCTTTTGTAGAAATTTTTAGAAATGATCCCCGGGGCGTTTATCTTGACGGCTTAATTTCTACCTCACAGATTATCAGCTTATTAGTGATAATACCAGCCCTGTGGCTGTATTTTACGAAACTTCGTCAAAACAGGCGTTTAAAAGTTGAACCTTCACAGTAATATAAATTTAACACTGATTATTTTTAAACAACTCTGATCTGATATGTTAACCTTACTCTGGTCTATACTAACATTCATTTTCTCGTATTTTATATATTACAGGTTTAATAAACTCAAAAATCCTGTTTCTGAGATGTGGCAATACTCGAAATACAGCAGGCGAAATTTTGATTATCAACCAAATACAGCATTTGCTGAATTGGAAGAGGCAGAATATGAAATTATTGAATGAATTTAGTTATTTGAATCAATTGAATATTATTGTGTTTATAAATTTATCATCATGACTAAGTAATATGGCTCCTTTAACTCAATATCTACTCCTGCTCGGCATGGGGATTACAACAGCCGGTTTAGTGTGGATGCTTTATCTTATAAAGCAGTCGCTGGGCCAAACGCTGGACGAGCCAGGCAAGGACATCCCCGCCGAAAGCGGAAACCTGGCGCCCAAACCGGCCTGGCTGCGTTATCATGTACACTACTACGGCTATGCCCTGCTCTTTTTGGCCTTTGATATGGAGATGGCCTACATGTACCCCTGGGCAGTGGTTTACAGAGAAGTAGGCATTCTGGCCCTGCTGGACATGGGCGTTTTTCTGATGATTTTATTTCTGGGACTTATTTATACCTGGACTCAACTCGGACTCAAACGCCAATAAATGCCAATGGAAACGACTATGAGATACGGAGCACGAAAAGGAACCATGAATTTCTGGCGGCGATGGCTGGCAAAAGCCGCTTCACAGGAGCTGGTAATATTTCCGGTTCCGGGTGCCGACCTGTTGCGCATGTATCAATCTGAACCTTTACACGGAGAAGCCCGGCTGGCAGACAGTCCCAAAGAGGCCAATGTTCTGCTGGTTGTTGGAGATTTAAGTGCGGAACTGACCGAACGGGCGGCCACCGTTTACGCACAGATGCCGCGCCCCCGGGTGCTGGTTATGGCCGGGCCGGAATATCTTGACCCGCTTCCTCACCCGGATGTTCACGTTGCCCTGGAAAAAGATTTTCTTGACACCGCAATGCCTGCCGCCCGAGAATGCCTGAGAAGTTACTCGTGGACAGATGAGGCGGAGCCGTACCGACCGGAACCATTGGTCAGCAAAATAGAAGAAGCCGGTCAGCAGCAGGGCCATATGCATGGCCATGGTGGCCACGGGTCGCACGATCACGGTCATGAAGGGCACAAGGACAGTGAACATACAGGTGATGAGCATCGCCACGAAGAACATAATCACTCCGGCCTTCAACATGATGAAACGGACAAGCACAAGCATGACCACCAGGCTCATCAACACGACTCACATAGCGAACACGAAGGGCATCGACATCATGATCATGGAGAACATGATCACGGGCATGAAGGGCATCAGCACAAGGGACACAACCATGGAGAGGAGCACCAGGAGGATGATCACTCTCAACACGAAGAGCACGGACATAGCCATGAAGGACATGACCACGGAGGTCCTCAGCATGGCGATCACGAACATGACGGGCACGACCACGGCCCGGGCTTTATGTCGATGATAGCCATGACCAAAGACCTGCCCCGCAGTCCCGACGGACTGCCGATGGAGTGGAGCGATGTACAGTTTGGACCCTTTCACCCGGGCCTGCCGGGCGGGCTGCGCCTCTCCATGAAGCTGGACGGAGATACCGTCGTCAAAGCAGAGGCTAGCCAAGGCCTGTTGGGACACAACCTGCCGGCATCCGTCCTGAACGACCCCGCGTCCCTGCCGGAGTATCTTGCGGCGGACCATCCTATGGCGCAGGTTACCTACCGGCTTCTGGCACAAAAAGCGCTGGTAAACTTTTCCGGTAAAACGCCGAATTCCACACTTACCCTTTCAGAGGCAGTGCTGCTGGAAAAAGAGCGGATAACCAGTCATCTGAACTGGCTGGCTGTTTTTGGCACAGCACTGGGCAGCCAATGGATGCGGGATCAGGCTGTAAAACATTATCACCGTTTCCAAGACGAGGCCGGAGATGCCAGCCGGCTCTCCGAATTTATCGGCCGTATAAAAAAGATGCCCTATTTGAAATTAAAATTATCCACCGCCGGAAAACACCGGGTGGAAATGGAAGATCACAATCAGGGTCACGAGCATGAGGCCCACGATCATAGCGGACACGGCCATAACCACGGAGATCACTCGGGTGACGAACACCATCATGCAGGTCATAGCCACGAAGAACACAAGGGGCACGAACATCATGAGCATGGCGGGCATGATCACTCAAAGCATAGTGGACACGATCATTCGGATCATGAACATTCAGGGCACGGAGGTAATGAAGGGCACGGCCACGAAGATCACTCGCATCAACACGGCTCCCATTCCTGCCATGAAGAACATGATGAACATCACCACCATGAGCACAGCGGCCACGCGGGTCATGATAGCCACGATCACTGCCATGGGAGCGGAGATGAAAAAGATCAGGATGCCGGTACTGTTTCCGGCCAGCTGCCGGATGAGACCACAGGCCCGGTGGCACGGGCGGCGGGTATTGAAAATGATCACCGTTTAGAGGAACCTGTATATCAGCACGCCGGCTGGACTCCCGTAACCGCTGCCGGAAACAACGCTTGGAGCCGGCTGATGGTACGGCTGAACGAAATGGAACAAAGCCTTCGGTTTATAGCCAAGGCGGGAAATGATTCCGGTGGTGTATCTTCACAAAAAATCGACATACCATCTACCGGGATGGGAAATGGTATTGCGCACATCGAGAGCCCCCGCGGTATCGTAACGCTGAAATTTCATATCCATGAAGGTAAACTGGCTCACATGCAGCTTAACACGCCATCGACCGCGCTGGCGGACATCATACAACACGTAACCGAACAGCACGAGCTGGCCGATGCACTGACGGCCGTAGCCTCACTGGACATTTCACCCTGGGAAATTCATCATTAACAGACGCAAGCTATGACTCCTTTTTTAACCGTTTTTATAATTACCCTCCTGTTTTTGAGCGGTGTTTATGTGGCAGCAGTAATGGAACGCTGGTCGGTGACGGGGACCGTGAACTGGGCCGGCCCCGTGCGCTCATTTTTACTGCTGTTTGCCCAAGAGGAGATCAAAACCCGGAAGCACGACAAGGTCTTTTTTGAAACTGCCCCGGTTTTGTTTATCGGAGTGATACTGCTCACCATTTCTATTCTGCCCTTCGGCCGGGACAGCGTGATCATCGACCTGGGAACGGGTGCCCTGTTTATTAATGCGGCACTGGTGTACATCATGGTTTCTCTACTGATGGTCGGATGGGCCGTGAACGGCGTGTACGCCATGGTAGGGGGGTGGCGTGCGCTGGCCCAGCTTATCGCCTACTCTATGCCAGTGGTTATGGCATTGACGGCTACGGTGATGCGTGCCGAATCGATGTTTTTAACCGATATCGTGGAATCCCAACAAGGGCTGTGGAACATCTTGTACCAGCCGGTAGGCTTTATTTTATTCTATATTTCAACGCTGGCTATTACCTTTCTTCCTCCTTTCAACCTGCCGGTAGCCAAGGGAGAATTGGCAGGAGGAGTCTGGGCTGATCTCACCGGCGCCCGCAAGCTGCTGTTTCGCCTGGGGCGGCTTACCCTCGTGTTCACCATATCGGCAGCGGTAGTGGTGCTGTACCTGGGAGGATGGATGGGGCCCTGGCTGCCCGATTTTGCCTGGACCTTTCTGAAGACCCTGCTGGTGGCGGCCTCCTTTTTTGCCATTGGCCGTTTTATGCCGCGCATCCGGCACGACCACCTGTTGGAATACAACTGGAAGTACGGGGTGCCTTTAGCTCTTTATAACATTTTTCAAGTCGGAGTAGTCTTGCTGTTATGATATCTCTACAACTCATATTACTTATTATATTCGGCCTGGTGGCCATCTGGTTCGGGTGGCGCGTCTTCATGACCAGCTCCATGGTACGCTCAGCTCTCTCACTTCTGGCGTCCATGGTGGCCATCGGCATATTATTTCTCGTTATGGAAGCCGAGTTTTTAGGTGTTCTGCAAATCATGATGATGGGAACCGAAATGAGTATCATGGCCATCTTTATGATGATGTACATGATGGATCCTGGCGGGCTGGGACAGATGGATATGTATCACCAGAAAAATATCTCCATAGCAGCGGGCGTAATTGTAACCGTATTGATAGTCGGTGCCGCTCTTACCACCGACTGGGGTACAATAGCTACTCAGTTTCCGGGGCCGCATGAGCAAAACCGGCTGCTGGGTATGGAAATTCTGAAGCGGTCGATGATGATCTTCGAAACCGCCGGGGTGACCATTCTTACCGGAATGATCGCCTCTATCGCAGTCGCTTTGTCAATTAAAAACAGCGTGGAGAAGTAAACACTATGGAGCTATTAATTACAGCACTTATTATTGCCGCCGTCCTTTTTGGTATAGGGCTCTACGGCGCCTTAAGTCAGACAAATTTGGTAATGATCATGATGGGAATTGAACTGATGCTGGGAGCAGCCATGATCAACCTGGTAGCTTTTTGGCGCTTTCTTCATCCCGACGCCTTCTCCTTGCAGATGTTTGTGCTGGTAGCCATGACTGTGATGGCTTTGGAAGGAGCCGTCGGCTTTGCCATTGCCACTCAGCGGTTCCGTACCTCGGGAACGGTTGAAATGGAAGAATCAGCAGAATTAAAAGGATAGTACCTATATGGCAGCAATATTACTTACCATATTAGCTCCACTGGCGGCAAGTGCCTGGATTATCGTAACCCGGAAAAAAATAGGGTATGCAGCCTTAACCGGGGCAGCAGGCTCTCTGGCCGGTTCGATACTGCTTTTTATGGCCGCTTTGAACGGCGCTGTTACTCAACTGCAATTTACCGGGCTTCCGGGAATGCCCTTTCGCCTCGAAGCCACAGAAATGGCGGCCGTACTTGCTCTGGTTGTCGCTGTGATTACCACCTTCATTTTAGTGTATGCCATCGGGTATATGAAAGAAGAAAAAGGAAAACTCCGTTTCTGGAGCGGCATAACGCTTTTTATGGGGGCCATGCAGTTGTTGGTGTTAGCCGGAGACTGGATCTTGTTTGTGATAGCCTGGGAGGTTATGGGCTTTGCCTCCTATTTGCTGATCGGCACCTGGTACTGGAAGAAAGAAGCTGGTGACGCCGCAAACAAAGCGTTTATTATGAACCGGGTGGCCGACCTCGGGCTCTATGTCGGGGTATTCGTGATCATTCTTGCCGGCGGGTCCAGCCAGATTTTAGCTGAACCCGTACAGGGCGTTTCTGTAGTGGGAACCCTGGCTCTGCTGCTGGCGGTAATGGGTAAATCGGCACAGGTTCCTTTCCAGAGCTGGCTTTCGGCAGCCATGGCGGGCCCAACACCTGTTTCGGCCCTGCTGCATTCGGCCACAATGGTGGCGGCAGGTATTATTCTGCTGCTTAAAGCCTTCCCTCTTTTCCCGCCGGACGCTCTTTTCTTGATCGGCTTAGTGGGAGGAATAACCATCCTGCTCGCCGGTGCAACTGCCATATTTTCCGAAGATATCAAACGTATGCTTGCCGCGTCCACCTCAAGTCAGCTTGGTTTTATGGCGCTGGCTATTGGCGCCGGGTATCCGGCCGCGGCCCTGGCCCACCTGATTGCCCACGCTTTCATGAAAAGCAGCTTGTTCCTGGGAGCCGGAATCTTTCAGCACGAAATGCATTCCACAAATTACGAAAAGCTCAAAGGCTCAGGAAAGAAACTGAAACTGGCTTTTTCAGGATTCGCCGTGTCCGGGCTGGCCCTGGCCGGGATCCCTCCATTAATCGGCTTTTGGTCGAAGGATGCCATCCTGACGGCAGGCCTGCAGGCCGACCCGGCCTCATGGTACTTTTCCGCTGTGCTGATTGGAGCTTTTTTTACTGCTATCTATATGGGCCGCGCATTCGGAATTTTATGGAAAGGACACAGCGAACCGGAAGAAAAGCCAAAGAAACTGCCTTGGATGCATCTCGGATTTCTAACCCTGGTAACGGCTGTTATTGCAGGCTGGTTGTTTCTGGATCCTTTGGTTGAAACGTCAGGTTTTTCCATTCCAAAAGACAACATTGCCATGATAAGCGGGCTTGGAGCTGCTTTTCTTGGTTTGGCAGCAGGCTGGTTTGCCACCGCTCCCATCTTTAAAACCCAGGTGTGGATGTTTTTCCGGGATAACTATCCCGTAGCAGGCGGCTACACCAATGTTATCGTGCAACCGTTTCAGATGCTGGCAACCGGCGCAAACCTGATCGAACAATTTCTGCTTCAATCTGTCTTTGAGATTGGCAAGGCGTTTTTAATGTTGGCGCGCTGGCTGGCCAATGTGCCGGACCGTGCGATGGCTTTTGTGATCGACCAAATCGGGACATTCAATCTGAACATCGGCCAATGGTCCCAAATAACGGACGATCGCGGCATTGTGGAGTGGATTGCCGGCTTGGTGGCATCCATCCAGCGACTGGGCCAATACGGGCGGAACATTCAATCGGGACTGGTTCACCGCGAACTAGCATGGTCGGTGTACGGTATGATCTTAGCTTTAATTATTTTATCACTAACCTATCTGTAAATCATGGATTTTTCATCATTACCATTGCTCTCAATCACTACATTCTTGCCGGTTATAGGGGCACTTGTCATTATGGTACTCCGCCCCAAACAAACCAAAACCGCCTATGGTATTGGGATAGCCTTCGCGTCACTCACCCTGTTGGCTGCTATTATGATCTGGATACAGGGTATAGGCAGCAGTTTGTCACAAGTTGAAGAACTCAGCTGGATACCATCCTTAGGCATAGCTTACCGGTTGGGAGTGGACGGCATTAGCTTTCCCCTGGTGCTGTTGACGGCATTTTTGTTCCTGACCTCGCTGATTTTTTCTGCAAAGATCAAGGATAGCGCCAATATCTTTATTCAACTGGTTTTGATGCTGGAGACCGCCTGTCTTGGGGTATTCCTTTCGCTTGACCTCTTCCTTTTTTACGTGTTTTTTGAAATCACTCTTGTTGGCATGTATTTTATCATAGCCAAATGGGGGCACGAACATCGCAAAAAGGCGGCTTTAACTTTCTTTATCTATACCCTGATAGGCAGTTTGTTTCTGCTGCTGGCGTTTTTGGCGCTGTATCTTTTTTCCGATACCAATACGTTTGACATACAACAGTTGATAACAAATCCTACCATAACCGGACTTGCAGCTACGCTTACGTTCTGGGGATTATTTATCGCTTTTGCTATTAAAACACCGCTTTTCCCATTCCATACGTGGCTTCCTTTGGCTCACACCGAAGCACCTGCTGCCGGAAGTGCCATCCTGGCGGGGGTGTTGCTGAAACTGGGCACCTATGGTTTTATTCGCTTTCCATTGCAAATGACGCCTGATGCATTTCGTGAATTTGCACCTTACGTCATCGTCATTGCCGTCTTTACAGCGCTGTACGGGGCTTTCGTAGCCTTGGCCCAAACCGACATCAAACGGATGGTGGCCTACACCAGTGTAAACCACATGGGGTATCTGATATTTGGTGTGGCCATAGCAGCCGTCACCACTACCACATCCGGAATGATTGCCCTGGACGGAGCGGTACTTCAAATGATAAGCCACGGTGTGGTTACAGGGGTGCTTTTCCTGCTGGTAGGAGCTCTTCAGGATCGCACTGGTACGCGGGAAATGAACGAAATGACCGGTCTGCTAAAAACCTATCCAATATTAAGCGGACTTTTTATGCTCGCGGCCTTTGCTTCTCTGGGACTGCCCGGGCTGGCTCATTTCCCTGCCGAGTTTCAAATCTTTTTAGGCGGCTTTGATGTGTACCCGGTCGCCGTCGGGATCATCATCATTGGCTTGCCGATTACTACAGCCCTGTACCTGAGGGCTATTCAAAAAGTATTTTTAGGTACCTTGCCGGAAGGATTTACCGGACTTAAAGATTTGGGAAGCCGAGAGCTGTGGGCTATTGTTCCTTTGATATTAGCTACCATACTGATTGGAGTATATCCCGATTCCCTGCTCTCGATGATTCATGCTACAACTAATTTCTTCGGACTGTAATAACGATGGCAACTGATTTACTGAATATTTCACCACAGCTTATTGTTTTATCCACCACGGTTATCGTGTTATGCCTGGAAATGGCCCGATTACCCCGGGCTGCACTATGGGCTTTGGTGGTTGGCATGCTCACAGCCACCGGTGTTGCCGTAGATATGCTGGGGACAGACACAACAGCTTTTTCCACTACCTTCCGTGTTGACGCACTCAGCTTGTGGGCCGTCATCATTCTGGGGCCGGCAACCATCCTTTTTGCTTTGCTGGGCCGATCGGAGCTGAAAGATTCGGCCCGCGAAGGCACCATATACAGCCTGATGGGCTTTTCAGCCTTGGGAGCCATGATTTTGGCGGGCAGCGGAGATCTCATGTTCATTGTACTGGGCCTGCTTATTAGTACTCTTGCCGGTATGGCCATGGCAGCTCACCCCAGGAACGACCCTTCCAGCGAAGGAGCGATGAAGTACTTTATTTACGGATCAGTAGCCGGAGCCATCATGCTTTTCGGGCTAACCTTCTGGGCGGGCCTTGCCGGAACGACGCTGATTTCCGGGATTAACAATCCTGACTTATCCTCTTATGCCGTTATGTTCGGCTTTATTACCCTGGTAATTGGAATCGGCTATGCGGCTTCCCTGTTTCCCGTCCATTTCTGGACGCCCGACACTTTTGAGGGCGCACCCGTCTCCATAGCCGCCTACCTGTCGGTAGTTCCCAAGATAGGGGCCCTGTTTGCACTCGCGCAGGTGGTTCGTGATCTTCCGGTTTCCCTTGTTGACTGGCCGTTGATCCTGGCCGTGCTGGCCGCGCTGTCCATGACCTTTGGCAATGTGGTAGCGCTGTGGCAGGACAATGTGATCCGGCTGCTGGCCTACTCCACTATTGCACAGTCAGGGTATTATCTGTTGGGAGTAATCGGAGTGGGACAAAGTACGCTTGCGATCGATTCAATGGTGGTTTTTGGGGTAGCATACCTGCTTATGAACGCAGGCGCTTTTGCCATTACTTTGGGCGAAGGCACCCGGCTGGACGATTTTAAAGGCATGGGAAAACGCCGGCCCTGGCAGGCGGTGGGTATGACCATTTTCCTGCTCTCCCTGGTAGGGATGCCGCCCCTGGCCGGCTTTGCCGGCAAATTTCTACTGTTTGGGGCAGCCATAGAATCCGGATATAGCTGGCTGGCGGTTGTTGCCATCCTGAACAGCGCAATTTCTCTTGCAGTTTATATGCGGATTGTGGTACCCATGTTTTTTCAGGAAGCCGAAGATGGGCAAATCAGAACTTACGCTCCGGGAACATCCTTCGTATGGATAAGCACATTTGTCTTAACGGTAGTTGTGGGGATCGGTGTTCAATGGTTTCTGACCTAAAAATCGACTAAGCATGCATGCATTTTATCTTATTTTGGGTATTGTCCTTCTTGTCGTAATTGCTTACGACTTTTTCTATACCACGCTTTCCTTCAACGGGGCGGGGTACCTGTCACGGTTGACGAGCAGGTTCCTCTCGGCCCTTTTCCTTTTTTTAAACAGATATATCCCCCGGCGAAACGCGTTGCGCTACTCCGGGGTAACGCATATCCTTTTTCTACTTGGAATGTGGATTGGGCTTCTATGGATCGGATTTTTCCTGCTGCTCGTCAGCGATCCCCGCTCTATAGTAGAAGCAGGCACAGGATCTGCCGCAAGCGTTCTTACCAAGCTGTATGTAAGCGGATATACCCTTTCCACCCTGGGAGTAGGTGACTATATACCGGGTTCCGAAGGGTGGCAGATTATAATGGCCGCCTTTTCATTTGCCGGCTTTATTTTCATAACTACCGCCATGACTTATCTGATGAGCCTGACCACGGCGGTGATCCACAAAAGAAATCTCAGCCTTTTTATAGCAAACATGGGAGATACACCTGAAGAAATTCTCATCAATCTGTATTCTTGTGAAGAAGAGCATTTCATAATGTTGCCAGATTTTTCAATCAAGCTCAGGGAGATGATCAATAAACATAACCAGAATCACTATGCCCACCCGGCTGTGCATTATTTCTACAGTACGGCAAGGGATGAATCAGTATCCATCAATTTGGTAAATGTAGATGAAGCAATAACAATTTTGATTCATTATGTTGAACCAAACAGATGGCGGGAACAGGATATTGCACCGCTCAGAGACGCGATTACCAAATTTTTGGACACAGCACGCCGTCATTACCATCAAATGCCGGAAGAAATCGATAGGTTTCCGCTGGATATTGAATACCTAAAATCCAGGAATGTTCCATTAAAAGAGCATCAAGCCATGTCTTCAAATAGTTATGAAATGAATGAACGCAGAAGTTCATTGCATGGATTGTTACGTAGTAATGGTTGGAGCTGGAATGAAGTTTACCAAAAGCAATCGAACAAAAACAATTTTAAATAAGCACCTATTCCTCATGCGCATCATTACTTATTTCCTAAGCATTATCCTTTTGGCGGTTTTGCTTCCGGTCCACCTCCTTCAGGCCCAACAATCTGAGGAAATGCTATTGTTTGAAATTGATGGCAACCGATACAAAAAATGTAACTATAGCAAAGAGGGAGAATTGGAGTCATACCAAAAGCTAATTGTCGGCTCTATTCAAGAAAACACCAATACCTACCGCCTGCCTGTTGAACTTTATTCATATAATGCTAACGGTGAACTCCAGGACAGTACCAAAACTCTTTATACTTGTCGGCCGGACGAACAACAAGTGCTTTTGAATGTTTTCTCTTTTACCGACTATGGCAAGGGCAGTGAAATTAAAGTCAATTTGTTAGATTCGAAAACATTCTACCCGATTTCTCCCGAGCCCGGCTGGGAGATGAAACCTATTGAATTTGCTTTGAATATCGACAAGGGTTTGGTTGGATTTTTGGGCGGAAAAAGCAAAATTACCATCTACGAACGGCGTGTGGTATCCAACGATACCCTGCAGACCGAGCAGTATCAAATTAACTCGGGAGTAGATATTGGTGTGTATGTAATGGGCATTAAGGTGAAAGGATTTGGGTACCGTGTTATTGAAATCATTGACAAGGACCGGGGAATTATCTGGCAAAAATTTACCAGTGAAGACGATGACAGCTATTTTGTGATCCGGTTGATTTGACCCGAATCGTCATTCCCCATTTTCGGTAACTGGCAGTCCCAGGGTGATCCAGTCGTGCATGCCGCCGCGGTAATACCATATTTTTTCGGCGGGATACCCTGCCTCAAGCAGCATATTGATCGCCTTTTGCGACTGCGGGCACTGCGGCCCGTTGCAGAAGAAAACAGTCGGCTTTGACCGGTCCAGCTCATCCATACGGTCCACGATATCTGAAAGGGGAATGGCAGATGTTCCGGGGATACCCACTCCATGACGCGTACCGGGAGCCCGTACGTCAACCACCGGTAGTCCCTTTTCAAGATGCTCGATTATCTCACATTCACCGATGGTTTGTACTCCTTCGGCGGCCTGAATCGGTTGAATTTCTCCCCACGTAACATCTACCGTTACCAATCCCTTAGTATCCGAAATATACCGGGGAATCATTTGCATTTTTTCTCTTTGTGTGATACGCTCCAGGAACTGTTCTCCTTTGTCCATTCTATTTTATCTATATTTTGGGAATTGATTTTTAAATATTTCTTCCACTACTTGCTGAGAATTCTATTGAGCTGAATGCTTCTTTATATGTCATTACTCAAAGCTGTCTTTGGGGGCAGATTTTTTTTGCCCTGATCAAATAATTTCAGAGAGAAGAGCATTTTAAGTTCTTGCTTAGTGGGAAGAGATTGTTCGCGCTCGCCTCGAAATACAACTTCTCCATCAACGATCATGTTTGGTGAAGAACGTATATTGAAACGGGCAGCCAGTTCAGGATGTTCTTCAACATACTTTACTGTATAAGGTATATCCATTTTCTTCAATCTCATTTCTAATTGAGGGCGATGATTGCAGTCTTTGGTTGCTAAAATAAGTACTTTCATTTTTAAAGCTTTTGTGTTTGATGTTCAAGTTCTGATTTAGAATTTCATAGTTGTTTATTGTTTGTGTACAAACTGATTGTTCAATATTCAGATGTGCAGTTCGTTTTGCTAACGCATCAGATCCTTTTTTTTCTCTTCGTACTCTTCCTTGCCGATTTCACCCCGGGCATATCGTTCTTCCAGGATGTCTAAGGCGCTCTTGTTTAGCCTGTTATTGCCGTTGCCGGGCCAGCCGCCGGTTGATGTGGCGGCCCATTTCACCAGTACCACAATTACGGCGATTATCAATATCCACCAGAAAATCATCATCCAACCACCTCCGAATCCGTTAAACCAATGCATAATAATTGCTCCATTATTTTAGGATTAGGAACTGACCGGGGTACTAGCCCCAGAAAAATTCCTAATTATATTCTACTTGTGATGTTGTTCGTGATTTCCATTTCCAGACCCCTTATCGTCCTTATCCATCATGCCTTTTTGATCCATTATATCGCCCTGCATCATCATCTGCATGCACATCATATTCATCTTCATCATGGATGAATCGCTCTTCATGTCCATCATTTTAGACTGATCCATATTGCCGTCCATCATAGACTGCATCATCTCCATGTGTTTTTGCATGCGCTGTTTCATTTCAGGATTATTCTTCATGTTTTTCATCATGGCTGATTGACCCATGCCTACAGATCCCACCATTTTTTGCATCATCTGCTTGCGCATTTCGGGGTTTTGTGCCATATGATCCATCATCATAGAGCGCATGGTGGAATCCTGCATCATTTCCTGCATCTGTTGTTTTTTCATTTGCATATCTTTGTTTTGCTGTTGGGCAAAACCGATACTTGTAAAAAGAAAAAGAGCTGATAAAATTAGTGTTAACCGTTTCATAGTAGTCACCTTTGTGTTTGAATTAATTATTAGTTGAATTATTTATTAAAGATTGCCGATTACCTTATCTAATTTATCTCTTACCTGGCCTGCAATAGGATGCAGATCATCATTGGTAACGGCTTGCATGGAAGCCACCGGATTAACGGCAGAAACTTCCACCGTGCCATCCTCATGTTCTTCCACAATGACGTTGCAGGGTAGCATTACCCCTATTTTGTCTTCCGCCTGCAGCGCTACGTGCGCAAAATTGGGGTTGCAAGCGCCCAATATTCTGTATTTTTTAAAGTCTACATCCAGTTTCTTTTTCAAGGTGTCTTTGACGTCAATTTCCGTCAACACACCGAATCCCTCTTCTTTGAGAAGCTCAGTTACTTTGGCAATGGCCTGATCGAATGAAAGTTTTACTTTCTTTGAAGTGAAGTAATTCATGCTATTCTTTCCTAATGTTTTAATGTTATATAATTACTTGTTAATACAAGTAAACACCACTCCAAATATAAAGGTCAAACCTTAAATGAAGCTTAAATGCGGAAGAGTGTTGTAGAAAAATTCAAATAACATCATTATCAACATTTATTAAGTTGTATTAACAGGTATGGTTATTTTTTCAGCGTTTGATTATTTTAGTTTTAATTAAAACCAATTAATCTGGATTTCATGGACATACAAGAAGGCATCCCTCTTCACAAACAGATTAGCGATTGGCTGCGTAATCAGGTCAATGATGGCTCGCTCAAAAAAAACGAAAAGCTACCCTCCGAGAATGAGCTGAGTGATTTTTTCAATGTCAGCCGGGTTACGGTGAGGCGGGCCCTGCAGACGTTAGAGAATGAGCAGCTTATTTACCGCTGCCAAGGGGTTGGTTCGTTTGTGAGTGATAATCGGACACACCAGTCGTTTACCGAACTAAAGGATTTCGAGGAAGAGTTATCCGGAGCCGGGTTGCAAGCATCCTCTAAAGTAATCTCTTTTAAGCAAGAGAAAGTGACCCCGGAGATCTGCTCATATCTGGGTGTTAAAGAAAACGCTATCGTGGTTAAACTTGAACGTGTTCGGCTCGGGAACGGACAGCCCATCGCTTATGACATCACCTGGCTTCCCGTATTCTACGGGCAGCTTATAGATGGATATGACTTACAAGAGACGACCCTATTCAAAATATTAGAAAACGAATTTGAAATTCCGGTCGATAATGGATGCTATCGGCTGGAAGCTGCGGTTGCCGATGCATCACTAGCTTCTCAACTGGAGATAGAAAAACATACTCCCGTACTTTTGATCAACAGAATATCCTATACTTTTGGGAATAAACCGGTTTACTTTCAAAAACGGTATTATAGGAACGATCGAATGATTTTTGAGATCCGCACTGAGAGGAGAAACTCCGATGTTAAGAAACAAAACCTTACCGCTGTAAGTAAGCTTCACTCATCTGTGAATATCTAAGATAAAGCAAAAATCCATGAGTACAGAAGCAGCCAATACATTCGAAAAAGGGGTATAGACTTCTATTCTTCCTGGTAAAAGGCTTGTCTTAAATTAATTGCGCATATAAAATTTTAGCAAAAGCATCCAGGGGTTTGTTGTTGTTTGTCGGTCCATATGTCCAGATTTAGTCATGATACCCCTTACTAAACCGTCCCTTCGACTGATCTGAAGACTTCTTGAATAGAAATAATATTATCAAATTTGCCACTTTTTTATAGCCAGAATCACTATCAAAAAAACCAGGTGTGCCACTATTTTCATCTTTACACTATCAAATCAAATATATTATCAACCTTTTGTTTGATTTAAGCTTGTTTTAAGGATAATGGTATTAATATTGAGTGGAAACTTGATTTTCAATTGTCATTCGAGACCATACTTGGAATTAGAATACAGGAAAGATCAGGAAATTAAAAAAATTCTAATACTCAACATCAAATAATTAATGGACACCACTATGAAACTCACCATCAAACTAGTCACTTTTGTGATTTTCGCATTTTTTTTAAGTGCGGGAACCGTTTTCGGGCAATTTACCAATGACCTGCAATATTTCAAATATCAGGATCAGCGGGGTGTCAATCAGTTCGAATCGCCATTCAAGACAACTGTAAAATTTGAGGGTATTGAAGTACGAATTGGCGCGGCAAATACCCTTCAGTTTCAAGGGCTTCGGCACGATAATGCAGCAGGTTCCCTCTCCGATTTGGAATCAAACTTTAATCTGGCTACTTCCAACTTGGATCTTGATGTAGCTCTGGCTAATGGTGTGCGTATGCACTTACGCACCTACCTTTCATCGCAAAATCATAATGAAGCATATGTAAAAGGTGGTTATCTACAAGTCGATCGACTTGATTTTATTCAAGAAGATTTTCTGGGCGGATTGATGGATAAGCTGCGCTTTAAGGTAGGACATATGGAGCTAAACTACGGGGATAACCATTTTAGAAGAACTGACAACGCTCAGGCTATTTTTAACCCGTTCGTCGGAAATTACATAATGGATTCGTTTACAACCGAAGTGGCCGGTGAGGTATATTACTACAGTGGGCCAATGTTCGCTATGATTGGCCTTAGCAACGGAAAATTGAACCAAAGTGTTACCGATGCCACTGGAAATGGTTTTAATACTAAACCCTCAATGTACGGTAAACTTGGGTTTGAAAGGCAAATCAATGACGATCTGCGTCTGCGCCTGACCGGCTCTATCCTCAATATAACACAGTCGCCTTCTATTTATCTATACTCTGGCGACCGGGCTGGTACCCGTTACTACAGTGTAATAGACGAAGGTTTCCGCGCAGGTCGTATTGCCCCCAGCTTCACCCCAGGCTTTGGCCAGCCTTCCGCTCCCGGTGAAATGACTGCTTTAATGATCAACCCATTCATCAAATACCAGGGCCTGGAGTTTTACGGAGTATTTGAAAATACCTCAGGAAAATTGAAAGCAGCTCCCAATCGCCGAACTTTTAATCAGTATGGAGCAGAACTACTCTACCGGTTTGGTGCCGGGGAAGATTTCTATATCGGTGGCCGATACAATCTTGTTGACGGTGAAACGGCTAACGGAAATATCGAAATCGACCGCATTAACATTGGCGGTGGCTGGTTCCTCACCAAAAATGTACTGGCCAAACTGGAATATGTAACTCAGAACTATGACGGAGAAGGTTATGCCGGTTCGCCTTATGCCGGTGCTGAATTTAATGGCATAATGATGGAAGCCGTCATCAGTTTTTAAAAAAGTAGCTTGTAATCCCAATCATTTATGGCGCTGTGATAAACTTCGCCATATCTTTACATAAACTACGAAAGCTGTCTGAATCCAACCTACTGCTTTATTTTAATCATGAAAGCATTATCAGTCCCGGTAACTTCTTTAATACCTCAACCGACAAGATGTGCTCCAAAACTTTCCCACTAATATAAATCAAGCCAGTAGTGGGTTTGCCGCTTTCTATTTTGAATTAGCTGGTCAATATGGAACTTCACGATTTTAGTACGAAAAAAATTTCCCAACAAACCGAACATACCCGAAAACGCTATAACGTCAGTTCGGTGGTGTATGACCTTATGGAATGGCCGGTTGAGTGGATATGGTATAACAAATGGCGCAAACTGCTTTGGAAAAAGGTAGAAGGCCCAAATGTGCTTGAAATAGGCATAGGTACGGGAAAGAACATATCTTACTACCCAAAAAATATTCAGGTCAATGGTATTGATCTCTCTCCCAAAATGCTGGAGCGGGCAAAGACGGTGCTTTCCAATTATCCAAATGAACGTGTCAGGCTTCAAGTAATGGATGTCCAAAATTTGGACTTTCCTGACAATTATTTTGACGAAGTGGTGGCCACTTTTGTTTTTTGCTCAGTGCCCGATCCCATATTGGGTTTGAAAGAAGCCCTACGAGTCACAAAACCGGGAGGTAAACACCATCTACTGGAACATATGCGCTCTCGGAATCCGTTATTTAGTTCAATGATGGTTAAGCTGGATGGCCCTATTCACTATCTGAGTGGTGTCCATATTGCCCGCCAAACGGTGGAAAATGTGGAAGCTGCGGGATGGAAAATAGAACAAGTAAAAGATTTGACTATGGGAGGAATTTTTAAACGGATCAAAGCTACCAAATCCCACTAAGTTTTTTGTTCTTTTACTAATGGAAGTTCCACCACAAAGGTGCTCCCTTTACCGGGGCCATCGCTGTATGCCCTTATTTTACCGCTATATAATTCAACTATCGCTTTAACCAGTGGAAGGCCCAAACCGCTTCCGGGCTGATTTTGTACTTCCTGCTGCGTATCACGGTAAAATCGTTCAAACAGGCGGTCCCTGGTATCACCATCAAACCCGACACCGGTATCACTTAGGTGAAGTACGGCTTTATTGCTGGATTGTTTAAGTTCCAGATTAATGGAGCCTCCAGCAGGAGTATATTTCAAGGCATTTTCCAGCAAGTTGTTGATAACCTCCTCGATATATGCTGCATGTGCCCGGACATCCAGATTGGGATCAATCTGCGAGTGAACATCTATATTCTTCTCTTGGGCATCATCCCAGTATTTGCCCGCCACCACTTCCGCAATGCGACTAAAATTAACGGTATCTGGCTTTGCTCGGTGGACCGACTCCACCCTCGAAAGTTGAAGGAGCAAGTGTACCATTTCACTCATTCGTCTCACTTCCACCAGCATTCGCTCAATCGTTTCCCGGTACTCTTCGATTGATCTGGGTTTTCTAAGCATGATTTCGGCCTCACTTTGCAGGGAGGAGAGGGGGGTCATAAGTTCGTGAGAGGCATCAGAAGAAAATCTTTTTTCTCGTTCAAAACCTTGCTGAAGTCGATTGAGCATTATATTAAAGGTTTCTGCCAGGTCAGTAAGCTCGTCTCGGACCTGATAATTTACAGGTATTCGCATATCCAGATCAGTGGCTGTAATGGATTTTGCTGCGTCGATGATAGCTGCTACCGGGGACAACGCTTTTTTTGACAGCCAGTATCCCCCGAGTATAGAAAAAGCAACACTTATCGCTATGAGAAAAAACAAATACTGCCTGAACCTGGTTAATTCTTCATGGAGGGTCCATTCAAAACCAGTGAGTTCCAGCCAGCCGCTCAGACTTCCGTTGTTGTCTTTTATTGGATAGTAAAGTGTACGAGCAGGTAATGACTGCCACTCACTGCTGAAAGAATTTTCCTGTGGTTCTTTGGGTATCTGGCGTTTAAGTGGTTCTTCAACACCAGAGAAGTTTGGACTATTATAAACGAGATTGCCCTTTTGATCGTATAATCGAACATACGTACCATACTCCACACCGCCTCTAAGTGCTTCATTCCTGCTGTACCCTGTCAAATCAATGGAAAGTGAATCTTCAGCTTGAATATTTGGAAGCAGCTGTTCGGCCTCAAACAGCAGGTGACGATCATAATTATGGTGGATCGATTGATGAAACGTTTCATATAAAAAATATCCAAACAAACTAAGCATCAAAAATAAACTTAATCCATACCATAAAGCCAGCTTCTTTGATATGGAAAGCTCATTGTAAAATGAAAAGGATGGCTTCATTATTCCTTGTAATTTTTAAATAAGTCAAAGTTAAATCGGTAGCCTGCTCCCCGTATGGTTTCTATGATCTGATCATTTTTTCTAAGTTTATAATCATCAAGATCCTCAAAAATGTCGCTTAGTTTTTGGCGCAGGGTTGATATAGTAGCTTCTATTGTGTTATCAGACACATAATAGGCCGATCCCCACACCCTCTCTGCAATTTGAGTTTTTGAGAATACGGTACCCAAATGGGTCATTAACAACTCAAGCAAAACAAACTCTTTTTGTCTCAAAGTCAGAGACATTCCTCCAACCGTTACAGTATGTTTTCGTGCGTCAACTTCGATGGGCCCAATTTTAACTATTTCGGTATTTGAAATATCGGCAGACCGTCGGGATAATGCTCTAATTCGCGCCAGAAGTTCATCAAAAGAAAAGGGCTTGCCCATATAATCATCGGCCCCGGCATCCAAGCCAGATACTTTATGGTCAAGATCGCCCAGCGCTGTGAGCATTAACACCGGGAAGTTCCTGTTTTCTTTGCGCCAGTGTTCCAAAATCTCTTTTCCGTCTCGATGAGGCAGTCTCCAGTCTAAAACCACCATATCGTAATCATTCACCAACCCTTGCAGCTCTGCCTCCTCGCCGTCGTGCTGTACTTCTACTACGTATCCTTCTTCCTCCAAGCCTCTTTTTAGTGAGTTTGCAAGCTGCTTTTCGTCTTCAACTAATAGTATCCACATATATCTAAAAATTAACTGAGTTTTAAAATCTTAATGTAAGTTTCCTCAAATAACTTTGCTTTAAGCTTAATTTAAGGTTCACCATTTATATTACAAATTAGCTTAAAAGCCTATGAGTTAACTGTCAACTTCCTACATGTTAAAGCACAGAATCGAAGAGTATATTTAAAAACCTTATTATAAGTTCAACTTATGGGTTTGTTCTTCTTAACAAAAAAGTTTCAATTTAATGAGTAAAGATTCGAAAACTATATCCCGCCGAAAATTCCTTCGCTATACTGCTTCTCTGGGGGCAGTAGCAGGTATCAGTTCCATTCTTCCTGCTTATGCCTTCAACAATTTTAATATTGAAAAAGAAGTACTGACTCCTTCAGGCCCTAAAAATACACTTAATCTAACTATTGAATCTATCCCTATTGAAATAGATGGTAAAAAATCAAAAGCAATAGGGATTAATGGTAAAGTTCCAAGCCCGCTAATCCGCTTAAAAGAAGGAGAAGAGGTTCTCTTGCGTGTTACGAATAAATTGGATGAAGATACTTCCATTCACTGGCATGGCATTATTTTACCGTTTCAGATGGATGGCGTTCCCGGAGTAAGTTTTGATGGAATTAAGCCCGGAGAGACTTTTGAATACAAATATCCTGTTAAACAGAATGGAACGTATTGGTATCACAGCCATTCAAAATTACAGGAACAACTGGGGCATTATGGACCAATGATTATTGACCCGGCCAATGAAGACCCGGTTGAATTTGACCGTGAATACCCCGTTATACTTTCTGACTGGACGTTTGAAAGTCCTTATAAAGTGCTAAGTAAGCTTAAAAAAGCTGAGGGTTACTATAACTACCAACAACGGGATTTAGGCGAATTCTTCCAAGATGTGAAAAAAGATGGTTTTGGCGATGCAATGAGGAATTACCTTTCATTCGCTAAAATGAGAATGAGTGCTACCGACCTCGCTGATATTACAGGGGCTACCTATACTTACTTAATGAACGGGATGGGGCCGGATTCAAATTGGAATGCCTTGTTCAACAAAAATGAAAAAGTTCGATTACGTTTTATAAATGCTTCAGCCGGCTCCATGTTTGATGTACGCATTCCCGGACTTAAGATGACTGTTGTGCAAGCTGATGGCCAAAATGTTGAGCCCACCCCCGTGGATGAATTCCGTATCGGCATCGCTGAAACTTATGATGTGATCGTCGAACCCAATGAAGAAAAACCATTTACTATATTTGCTGAATCGTTGGATCGAAGTGGCTATGCACGTGGTACTCTGGCGCCCCGCGAAGGGATGGAAGCCCCTGTGCCCGAGCTACGGCCACGTCCTGAACGCAGCATGAAAGACATGGGAATGAAAATGGATATGGCCGGCATGGATATGGATGGTAGCATGAACATGGAAGGCATGGGCCATGATGGACACGGGGATATGAAGATGGATCACAGTGGCATGTCGATGACCAACAAAGCAGCTGAACCTGTTAAACACGGCCCGGACCACCATGGTATTGGTGCCGCGGCTATCGCCAACTACCAGTTTGACCGACTGGATGAACCTGGCATCGGGCTTGGTAAGGATGGGCGAAAAGTGCTGGTATATAGGGATCTTAAAAGTCTTGAACCAAATATAGATAAGCGTCAGCCTGAACGGGAAGTAGAATTGCATCTGACCGGAAACATGGAGCGCTACATGTGGTCGTTTGATGGAAAAGAATTCCATGAAGTTGATGGGCCTATTGAATTCCAACATAATGAACGCCTGCGATTAACATTGGTCAACGACACTATGATGGAACATCCAATTCACTTACATGGTATGTGGATGGAACTGGAAAATGGAAATGGAAACTATAATCCGAGAAAACACACGCTATTAGTACAACCAGCTCAAAGGATTTCAGCCCTAGTAACTCCACGCGATAAAGGGCGTTGGGCCTTCCACTGCCATATTCTGTATCACATGGAAATGGGAATGTTTAGGGTGGTTCAAGTAAGCGATGAAGATGGAGGTATTTACGAATGAATATTGTAACAAGAATAAAAATAAAAGTTGAATTACTATTAACTCTGATGAATTTAACTATTAAAAAAATTCGACCAACATTAGCATTAGCTCTTTTTATGTGTTCATTATTATTGGGGACAAATTCGGTAATTGCCCAAAAAGCCCCTCCATTTAGTAATGATATCATGCCGGATAATAAAACCTACTTCTTTTTCCAAGCTGATCGCTTTGAATATTATTCAATTGGGGATCCAAGTCCGATTGTGTGGGATGTCCAGGGTTATCTCGGTACAGACATCAATAAATTTTGGTATAAAGCTGAAGGCGAAGCGCTGACTTCTGAAAAAGAAGGAGAAATGGAATTCCAGGGTTTATATAGCCGTGCAATAACCTCCTATTTTGACATTCAGGCCGGTTTAAGATATGACCTTGCCTATAACTCTATCGAAAATAATACCCGTGGATTTGCGGTTGTTGGAATTCAAGGTCTTGCTCCCTACTTATTCGAAGTGGATGGAAGTCTTCAACTTAGTGAAGATGGAGATATATCAGCAACTTTTGAAGGAGAAATAGACTTGCTTATTACACAAAGATTGATTGCACAACCTCGTTTCGCTACTAATTTGGCCTTGCAGGAAGTTGAAGAATGGGGAGTCGGTTCTGGTATTAATAATGTTCAGCTTGGTTTTAGACTCAGGTATGAGATCCGACGTGAGTTTGCTCCTTATGTGGGTATATCGTGGAACCAAAAACTTGGTAGCACCGCTGACTTTGCCCGTCTGGAAGGTGGTGAGGTCAGCACCTTGGGCGTTGTGGGAGGCGTAAGGATGTGGTTTTAATACATTACATTCGATAGATAAAACTGGGTTTCAAATCGTTTAGGAAATATCGATGGGAATTAATCCCAATCCCTAACATTCTTTCAGATTCCCCTACATGCGTCAATTTTTAAAAAGATATTTATTAGAAGTAATCTTACTTAATCACGAGAATGATAAAATTAAATGATTGATATGAATTTAATACCCGAATGGGCGCTCAATATCCACCCGTTGGTGGTGCATTTTCCCATTGCTCTGCTTGTTGTGGCAGCAGGACTGAATTTGCTGACTTTCTTTATTCCGAAAAAATGGTGGGACGAGGGGAAAAATACTATTCTATATGGATTGGGAGCGGTTGCGGCTATCGCTGCTTATTATACAGGCCAATCAGCCGCCGACACCGTGTTTTTGCCCTCTCAAGCTCAATCGGTATTAAACAATCATGCCGACTGGGCATTTTGGACTGTCTGGTATTTTGGACTTTATGCAGCGGCACGCATCGCGCTTCATTGGTATAAAATAATGGACAAATTTAGTCTCAGAATCCTTGCATTTGTCATAGCTTTGCCCGGAGTGTTTCTTCTTTTTCAAACCGGAGACCACGGTGCCAAGTTGGTATTTGGTTATGGAGCTGGAACCGGACAGTTGTTAGAGCAGCAAAGTTCTGCGAATGCTTCTGCGACAACTGACAGCTTGCTTCAGTCAAATTCAACCTTCACAGTCAATGATAATGGGAATTGGTCATGGGAGATCGGCCCCAATGGTGTTAGTACGCTGCTATCAAAGTTCCAGTGGCTTGAAGGAGCTCCTCAGGATCTTCAGCCCTCAGTTGTTAAAAGTGGAGATAACTACTTAATACAATTGACTCCCGAATCATCTCCCAACTTTTTTACTGTACGAAATGTTTTACTAAATATGCAGGTCGATTATTACCTGGATCTGTCGAATTTTGATGGCGAGGTGGAGCTGGTCAACCATGTGCAAGATGCTCAAAATTACGATTTCGTCACCCTTAGTTCCGAAGGAACCATCACACAGGGACGGGTAATCGGGGGAGAAACTAACATTTTTGGTGAGGAAAGCTATTCGGCTTCCGGCATACTGTTTGTTCGTACAGTGGTCAACGGCACTCATTTCAGAGCGTATATTAACAAGGAGATGGCCGTTCACGGGCATGGAGATGCCCCGGAAACCGGGAAAGTTGGACTCCGGCTAAACGGAAGCGGTACTGTAATCATCGACAGCATTTCTTTAACACAACTCAATTAAATGACTATGACTCGTAAATTATTTATGAAATGTTAAGGATTGATTTCCTACTGCTTTTGATGCCTTTTTTTATTCTTATCGGGTGTGGAAACTCTGAGAATGAAAGATCCAAACCCGAAATGGTGGATGACTCCTTTAAGAATAACAGGTGGTACACAGAGTCACAATATAAAATGGGTAGGGTCGTATTTTCAGAAAACTGTGCCCGTTGTCACGGGACAAAAGGCCAGGGATTGGTAGAGAATTGGAAGAAGCCAAACCCTGATGGATCCTTCCCGCCACCTCCTTTAAATGGTACGGCACATACCTGGCATCATCCGATGGAAATATTAGTACAAACTATTAATAATGGCGGAGCACCATATGGTGGCAATATGCCAGCTTTCAGGGAAGTACTTTCTGAAGAGGAAAAAATAGCTGTTATTGCCTATATACAAAATTTATGGGACCAGAAAACCTACGATCGGTGGACTAATATGAATGCAAAATTTTGATCTTAAATTTTACAATTAAAACCAAATATGGTAAACCTTATGAATAAAATATTTACTCTTACATTAGTGCTAATTAGCATTTCCATGACAGCCCTGGCTCAACAGTCAGAAGAACAATCTGTTAGTAAAATACTGGGCGACTTCGAAAATGCCATTGTTGAAAATAACTCGGAAGTTGCTTCCAAATTACTTCATGATGATGTAGTCATTCTGGAAGGAAACAACAGTGAAACAAAAGAACAGTACCTTTCTCACCACTTTCATTCAGATGGTAGGTTTCTAAGTGCGATGAATCGTGAATTAATTTCTGAACAAATAACCATCGAAGGTAATGTAGCCTGGGTATCGTCCCAAACAAAAATGATCGGGACCTATAATGAACGAGAAATTGACCGAACCAGTCTCGAGTTAGCAGTTCTGAAGAAAGAAAAGGGAGAATGGAAAATTATTGCTTTGCATTGGTCCTGATTTAGGTGCAATTTTTATTCATTTGAACTGGAGGGCATGGAGTATCACCAAAAGAACAAAATACACAACAGTCATTTCTTTTCGGTTTTATAATCTCACTACAATTCGGGCACTGCCAAATGAATTGGCAGGCATCCTCAGGCATTTGTTCTTCCGAATGTGTTCCACATTCCGGGCAGGTAATAATAGAGCTTAAAATTATATCTTCCATATCGGGATTCATCTTAGTTTTTCCCCAGCTACGCTTTTGCCATCCAGGGCCTCAAGAATAGGGCACTCGCTTTTGGCCACATCGCCAGTACAGGAGTCAATGAGATTAAACAGCGGACCTTATATCCGTTGCAAGTCTTCAATTTTGTGAATCACATCCCGGTACTTCTTCTCGGCCTCCACTTAGTTCGTATTTTCAGCCATACTGAGCTCCAAAAATCGAATTAATTAGCCTTAATATCCTTCTCTTTTTTCTGTTTCACCATCTTGGTATAGCCACCTAACCTATAGAAATAAAAACTTCTTATGATTTAAGCTTCATTTAAGCATTCCCCTCGTAGTTTGGGTTAAATACAATATATCAAACTACGGGCTTTGTGCCTTTTAAACCAAGGATTTAGGAATGAAAAAAATAATGATAAAGGGATTTTTCTTCGGAATATCACTATTCCTTGTTTCATCTAATTTAAGTTTTTCTCAAACACCAGACTCCACATTATTACTGGATGAGCTTATACAAAAAGTATTAGAACAAAATCCAGAATTAATGGCTTCAAATAAAGACTGGGATGCCAGCAAAACTAAGATATCACAGGTAAAAGCATTACCCGATCCGACGCTAGGTTTAAATATCATGAACCTGCCGATCAACAGCTTTGCACTTGATCAGGAGCCTATGACAGGCAAGCAGGTATCCCTGATGCAACCGTTCCCTTTCCCAGGAAAACTTAGTCTGAAGGGTGATATTGCAAAAAGTGAGTCAGAGATAGCTTTGCATCGGTATAGAGAACTTAAGAATCAGCTTATAAAAAACACCTCTCAAGCTTATTACGACCTCTATTACATAGATCAAGCACTTGCAACAGTTGCGAAAAACCAAGAGTTGCTCAAGGAATTTGTAGAAATAGCCGAAACAAGGTATGGTGTGGGTAAAGGCACGCAACCGGACGTACTTCGAGCACAAGTAGCTCTTTCAAAAATGATTGATCAAGAACTCAAGCTTCTCCAACAGCGTGAAGCTGTGCAGGCCCGCATTAATACTCTATTAAACGACCCCGCTGATTCGCCGCTTGGCAAGGCTGTTGTTATGGAACCGGAACCCTGGACGGGCAAACTACAAACGCTCATTCAGCGAGCCGACAGTAGCAGCCCGGTACTTGCAGCATGGAAAACGGCCGTTAAGCAAAGCGGGCAAAAGGTAGATTTAGCACTGAAAGACCGATATCCTGATTTTTCAGTTGGTGTTGCTTATACCCAACGGAATGAACTGCAAAACGGGATGCAGGGCTATGATTTTGTCTCGGCTATGTTCAATGTTAAAATTCCTCTCTTTTTAAATAAAAAGCAGAATAAAAAGGTACAAGAGACCCAAATTCGACAGTCGTCTATAGAGTATCGCTATCAAAATGTAGCAAATTCCATTGAACAAAAACTTCAACAATCACTTACTGACCTTGAAAAAAACCAGAGACTCTTGGAACTGTACAGAACAGGGATTATTCCTCAGGCCGAAGAATCCCTGGAGTCATCAATAGCCGGGTATCAGAATGACAAGGTGGACTTCTTGTCTCTACTTGATAGTGAATTAACGCTTTTTCAGTTTCGCCTGGATTACCATCGCTTTTTAGCCGACTACCATAAAGCTATAGCAGATATAGAAGCACTAACCGGCACAGAGTTTTAAACCTTTTTCAAAATTTAAACAATGAGTACAACCATTATGAATACCAAATCAATATTACTATCCCTCGGAGCAGTTGTCGCCTTTTCACTAGGTGGTTACTGGCTGGGAACACAACAAACTACTGACAGTTCAGCATCTTCTACAGAAACCGCGGAAGAGATGCAGAATATGCCGAAGGCTGAATCAGATACCAGGCAAAAGGAAGATCGCGAAGTACTGTACTGGCAAGCTCCGATGAATCCAAGTGAAATTTATGATGAACCCGGTAAATCTAGTATGGGTATGGACCTGGTTCCGGTATATGCCGATGGAGCAAGCAGCTCGGAAGGGATGATATCAATAAATCCCGTGGTGGTACAAAATATGAATGTTCGAACGGCCAAAGTTCAGCAAAAAGATTTATCAACAGTCGTCCGTGCCGTTGGGAAAGTCGATTACGATGAACAAAAACTTTTTACTGTAAGTCCAAAAATTTCAGGTTGGGTTGAGCAGCTTTACGTGGATTATACAGGTAAAATGGTGCAACGGGGGCAACCGCTATTCAGTATCTACTCTCCTGAGTTGGTGACCACTCAGAGAGAATACCTGTTGGCTCTAAAAACCCAGAAAAAGGTAGCCTCCAGCAGTTTTGAAACCATCCGTTCTGGAGGAAGTAGCCTACTTGATGCTACACGCCAACGGCTAGAATATTGGGACATTCCTGATTCAGAAATAAAACAACTGGAACAAAGTGGGGAAGTCAAGAAAGCTATTACGCTAAAATCGCCTGCCTCTGGAATAGTGCTTCATAAAAATGCCATAGAAGGCGAGTATATAAAAGCGAGTACACCTGCGTATAAAATAGCAGATCTTTCAACCATTTGGGTGCAAACAAGCGTGTACGACTACGAGGTACCCTGGATTGAAGAGGGACAACCTGCACAAATGGAACTTTCCTATCAACCGGGTAAAACCTATGAAGGAATCGTTGCCTATGTATACCCCACCCTGGACCAGAAAACCCGAACCGTTCAGGTGCGGCTGGAATTTTCCAACCCTAATCTTGAACTAAAGCCGGGGATGTTTGCCAATGTCCGTATCCAAACGCGCCCTAAGAAAAACGTAACAGTTATTCCTAATGAAGCTATCATCAGAACCGGGGAACGTAATATCGTTTTTGTTGCCAAAGGAGACGGGGCGTTTGAGCCTCGCGAAGTAACCTTGGGTATGGAAGGCGGTGAACGAAACAATGAAATTGAAATATTGGAAGGCGTCAAACCGGGTGAAGAAATTGTTACTTCTGCTCAGTTCCTTTTCGATAGTGAAAGCAGGTTGCAGGAAGCGATTCAAAAAATGCTACAGCAAAAGCAAGATACCTCTGATATGGAGAATATGGACATGACCGGTGGCGAAATGAACCACGATGAGACACAAGTCGACACTATTGATCATTCAGATATGGATATGACCGGCGGGGAAATGAATCATGATGAAATGCCAGCCGACACTACCGACCATTCAACTATGAATATGTGAATCGATGGGCAAAGTTAAAGCACAAACCTTTTTAAACATTTTGGAGAATTAAGAAATGCTACAGAAAATAATTGAACTATCTGTAAATAACCGCTTTATGGTGATTATTGCCAGTATCCTGATACTGGCGGGTGGTACCTACGTGATGTATCAAACACCCGTGGACGCCATTCCCGATCTCAGTGATGTACAGGTCATTGTTTTCACCAAATATCCCGGTCAGGCTCCTCAGGTTGTTGAGGATCAGGTCACCTATCCGCTAACCACTACTATGATGTCGGTACCCAAATCTAAAGTGGTCCGTGGCTATTCATTTTTTGGACTTTCATTTATCTATATCATTTTTGAAGATGATACTGACATGTATTGGGCCCGAAGCCGGGTTCTGGAATACCTTAATACTGCAGGTAGTAGCCTGCCGGAAGGGGTTACGCCCACCCTTGGACCGGATGCAACTGGCGTAGGGTGGGTTTACGAATATGTCTTAGATGGCGGTGATCAGTATGATCTCCAACAACTGCGTTCCATTCAGGATTGGTTCCTGAAGTACGAACTACTCAGTGTGGACGGGGTAGCCGAAGTAGCCAGTGTGGGAGGCCATGTCAAACAGTACCAGGTAGAAGTGGACCCGGATAAACTGTTGGCCTATGACATTCCCCTCTCGAAAGTTAAAATGGCCATCAAGCGCAGTAACAATGACGTAGGCGGCCGCTTGGTAGAAATGAGTGAAACCGAGTTTATGGTTCGGGGAAAAGGATATATTCAATCTGTAGCAGATGTGGAGAATGTACCCATAGGAACCGATGGTAATGGCACCCCTATTCTCGTTAGAAACGTTGCCAACGTACATCTCGGGCCGGATCTGCGCCGCGGTGTAGCCGAGTGGAATGGTGAGGGAGAAGCAGTAGGCGGTGTGGTCATCATGCGGTTTGGGGAAAATGCACTGCAAACTATTGAAAACGTAAAAGCTAAGTTGAAGGAACTTGAAAGCGGTCTGCCGGAAGGGGTAACTATCAAAACGGCCTATGATCGTTCCAACCTGATTAAGCGGGCTATTGAATTCCTGCAGGATAAACTGCTGGAGGAAAGTATATTTGTAGCAATAATAGTAATAATATTCCTATTACATTTCCGAAGTTCACTGGTAATTATTATTAGTCTGCCAATGGGTATTTTGGCAGCCTTCCTGGTAATGTATTTCCAGGGTATAAATGCCAATATTATGTCGCTGGGAGGAATTGCTATTGCCATTGGTGTGATGGTTGATGCTGCCATCGTTATGGTTGAAAATGTCCATAAACACCTCGAACAGGATAGGGGCAAAAAGGATCACTGGAGAATTGTTATTGATGCGTCCAAAGAGGTGGGACCGGCCCTATTTTTCTCTTTGTTGATTATAACGGTGTCGTTTTTCCCGATCTTTGCTTTAGAGGGACAAGAGGGACGTCTTTTCAAACCCTTGGCATTTACCAAAACATATGCCATGGCTGCCGCAGCGCTGCTCTCTGTTACACTGGTACCGGTATTAATGGGCTACTTGATTCGTGGAAAAATTCAACCGGAGCATAAGAATCCAATTACCCGGTTTCTTATCTGGATTTATCGTCCAGTGATCAATTTTGTCCTACGTTTCAAGTGGACTACTGTTTTTGCCTCTGTTGTCATTCTTGGGCTCACGATAATTCCTCTGAATCGTCTTGGCTCTGAGTTTATGCCTCCCATCGAGGAAGGTGACCTTCTCTACATGCCTACAACAGATCCCGGAATCAGTATTACCAAAGCCAAGGAGCTGTTACAACAGACCGATAAAATTATAGCCACCTTTCCTGAAGTAGAATCGGTGTTTGGCAAAGCAGGACGAGCACAAACTTCAACCGATCCGGCACCACTGTCGATGTTTGAAACCATTATCCAGTTAAAACCTGAGGATGAGTGGCGTGAGGGTATGACTATCGACAAGTTAAAGCAAGAGATGGATGCAGCTATCAAAATACCGGGACTTACTAATGCTTGGACCATGCCGATCAAGACACGAATAGATATGTTGTCTACAGGAATAAAAACACCGATTGGCATAAAAGTAACCGGGCCAGATCTTCAAACGCTATCCGATCTCAGTTCGGACATAGCCTCGGTAGTACGAGATGTCCCAGGAACCTTGAGTGTCTTCGCTGACAAGACCACGGGTGGTAATTACCTGGACTTCAATATCGACCGTAAAGAAGCTGCCCGGTATGGACTTACGACCGGTGATGTACAAGATGTAATCCAATCTGCCATCGGTGGTATGAACGTAACAGAAACTGTGGAAGGACTCGAACGCTATCCGGTCAACGTACGGTATGCCCGGGAGACCCGTGAAAACCTGACGGATCTTGGACGGGTGTTAATCCCCACTCCTTCCGGTGCTCAAATACCCATTGAATACGTAGCCGACCTGCAGATCCGCAAAGACGCACCTGTGATTAAAACCGAGAATGCCCGCTATTCCAGCTGGATTTATGTGGACTTAACTACTTCTGATCTCGGAAACTATGTAAACCAAGCCCGACAAACCGTGGAAGAACGACTGGACATGCCTTCCGGGTATAGCCTAACCTGGAGTGGGCAATATGAATACATGGAGAGGGCCAAAAAGCGCCTTCAGGTGGTAGTACCAATCACCTTGCTGATTATTTTTCTGCTGTTATACTTCAACTTTAAAAATCTACAGGAGAGTATAATTGTGCTGCTGACATTACCCTTCTCGCTGGTAGGTTCGTTCTGGCTCATGTATATCCTGGGGTATAACCTGAGTGTGGCTGTGGGTGTTGGTGCCATTGCATTGGCAGGAGTAGCTGCTGAACTTGGCGTGGTTATGCTTACCTATCTCGACAATGCTTACAACGAACGCAAATATAATGACAAAATGAACAACCTTGAAGACCTTAAGCATGCTGTTATGGAAGGCTCAGCCCAACGTATACGGCCGATATTTATGACCGTCTTTTCTACCACCGGCGGGCTGCTACCTATAATGTGGGGTATAGGAACTGGTGCAGCTGTAATGAAGCGTATTGCTGCACCTATGGTTGGAGGTATGGTTACTGCAACCATACTCAGCTTAGTTGTACTCCCAGTGGTGTACTACCTCTGGAAGAGTCGAGAAGTGAAACAACTGACAAAAACAACGGGCGAAGATCAACAATTAACTAATTGACAAACAGAAATAAGATCTGGCAGGTTTTTCAAACTTGCCAGACCTAACAAAAAAGGTAATAAGTATGAATGAAGTCAAAGCATTTATTCGCAAACGAAAAGCAGAACAAGTCATTGACGGGCTGGAAGCGCAAGGTTTCTGCTGCATGACACTAATCGATGTAATGGGACTGGGTCGAATGTCGGACCCGGAAAAAGCCCAGCTTTCAGTCAGCATTGCTGAACGATTTACTAACATTGTTAAACTCGTGGTGGTGTGTAGTGAAAAAGATACCGAGCGGGTAGTCGAAATCATTCGAAACAAGGGTCGCAGTGGACAGCCCGGGGATGGAATTATATATGTGACTCCGGTTAGTAAATCTGTTCATATTAGATCAGGAGACTCGGGTAGTGACTTCTTACAACATGAACGACGTAACCCTACCTCTTAACAAAGATTTAAAGACTCATGAAGAAGTATAAAAAACCAATTCTTTATCTAAGTATTATCATCATTTCAGGTATTACAATATGGGCTTTCGCTAAAAAGTATAATCGGATTTCTGAGTCTATTAATTCGGATCTACCTGAAGTAGTCATGTACAAGAACCCACAATGTACTTGTTGTGATAGATGGGCCAGTTATCTTAGAAAACAGGGCTATCCTGTATCAGTGAACATTTCAAGCGAAATGATATCGATTAAAGAAACTAATAATATGCCTTTAAATCTGGCATCCTGCCATACTGCTTTTGTCGATGACTATATTGTGGAAGGTCATGTTCCTGTGGAGGACATCAATAGAATGCTTGAAGAACGACCTGACGCTGTAGGTATCGCTGCACCTGGTATGCCTGCTGCCTCTCCCGGGATGGATATAGATACAGATGATTCATACGAGGTCAGGCTTTTTGATCAAGAAGGCAACTCAATTTTATATGCAACTCATTAATTAATTATAAACGTATTTACCGGTTATAAATAAGGAGACTATCAGTGCAGCCTTCTTGACCGGTAAATACTTAATGATGTGAGTTTTAGATAGACAAACTGTCTCTTTGATAATTTAAGTTTGATTTAAGCTCCTGGTATTATATTCATTTAAGCGATGAAACAATGGTTAAATCATGGATAAAACGGACACAATTATTTATATAAAAAACATGGTTTGCCCGAATTGCTTATTAATAATTAGAAATATTTTTAAGCAGGAAGATATATCAATAGAAAGTATTGACTGGGATAAAGCTGCGATCAAGGTTGATAAATTACCCCAGCCATACCCTGAGAAAGTAGAAAAAGCTATTGAACCTTACGGATTCAAAATTATCTCTTCATACAACGAAAAGGTGTCAGAGCAAATAAAAATCACTCTAATCAAATGGATTTATTTTAGTGAAGAAATCGTGGACAATGCACGTCTCAAAGAACTATTGGAGTCAAAATTCCAAACTAAATATTTAGTTTTAGACCCGCTCTTTAAAAAAATAAATGGGTATAACATACAAGATTATTTCGATCTATTAAGACTAGAGCGTTTTAAAGAATTACTTAGCTATAATGAAAATTCATTTACAGAGATATCTTTGAGCTTGGGTTTCAACGACTTTGAAGAAATTCAGCATTTAGTCAGGACTAATTTAAATTGTTCAATTAGTAAATTTAAAAAGACTAGCTTCTATCACCGAAAACCAATTGATCACCTCTAAATAATTCATTACCTAATATCTGAACAAATAGAATCTACTTTGGGTCAAATTGAGTCCATTTTGTCTTTTAAAAGCTTTACCGTTAAATGAGTGTACTTTTCAGTCACCTTTTGACTCGAGTGACCTGCCATATAGCTTGCCTCAGCCGTATGAAAACCTTTTTCAATCCAGGTAGTTACGGCTTGGTGTCGCATACCGTGTAAAGTACGAGAGGTTGGAATTCCAGCTTCCTTACAATAGCGCTTAAATTCCCGATACACTCTCATCCCACGAACCGGTTGGCCTTTTGTATTTCCACCCGTGTAAATAAACACATAGTCACTGGGGCTTATCTTACCACGAATCTTTAAATACGCATCCAGTTCCTTTTTTAATTCATTGATGATTGGAATCAGCCGTTCTTTTCGGCCTTTGGTGGGTGGTAGTGATATGTAGCTTAGCTCTCCATTTTCATAGATCAGATTTTCACCCTTCAATCCGGAGTAGGATAATTCTGGATCATAAGCCGCTTCATGTTTTCGGAGTCCACCATAGAAGTACAAAGACACAATAGGCTTGAACCAATGTTGAACCAAATTAGGGTCAAATTCGGGCAAGTCTTTCTTTCTGGATAACTCTTCATCGAATTTCTTATAAAGAATTCCAAGTTCTTCCTCAGAAATCATTTTAGGCCGGGTATTTTCTCTAATTCGGGGCAGATCTTCTTTTAGCATAGTGAAATAATCTTTCTCCACAATGTTCTTTTTCAGCAGAAACTTCCACCAAGATCGAAAATGTCGGAAGTAGTAGTGCCTTGTTGCTGAAGTAATGCCCTTCTTGAAGATTACATTTTCAAAATGGTAGCTCAGTACATTTGTTGGATGCACATCCGATAACTCATTTAATTCCACAAAATGATCTAAAGCTCGCTGGTAGGCTCCAATGGTTGCCGGGGAAAGATGGTTTTTTGATTTGTAGAATAATTCAATGGATTCACCCACTGTATTGCAAAGAACAGTTTCTTTCTGCGTATTTCTTTGCAATTCTTTTTTGGGATCGAAACCATTTGCGAAGGGATTGATCCTGCCCAATGATTCCAGCTTTTCCAGTTCTTTAAGCATTTTCTCGGCCACGTCTTTATGTCGGGTGCCCAATGCTTTTCGAGTAGATTTCACTTTTCCGTCAACAGAAGTTCTCCAGTTGATCGAATAATATTTGCCGCGTTTTGTTAGAAATGCCATAGTAGTTTCCTTTTTAGTTGAGAGTTAGAAGCGACTCTCAAAAACCTGAACTACTTACTTTTTTCATGTACACCAAGATGTACACCAAGAATGGGAAAATTAGGGAATGAATTGTACACTTTTGTTCCCTTCCATTCGATTACAAAAGTAAGTAAATGAGCTTTTTTTTAAAGGAGGAGGACAAATAAGGGGGTATTTAAACCCTGAGATCGTTAATTAAAAAAGTGGGCCTGGCAAGACTTGAACTTGCGACCTCTCGATTATGAGTCGACTGCTCTAACCAACTGAGCTACGGGCCCATTCTTAAATTTGAAAGGGCTGCAAATTTACAAGGTTTCCCATCCAGATAAAAGCCTTTTTTGGCTTTCATTCCAACTTAATCAAATTATATAGCCTCGACATAAAAAAGCCTGCGCCACCCGAAGGAATCACACAGGCTTTATCCACTCACTCCATTTCAACTTCAGCAACTAGTACGTTTGTTAAGTTGGCCGTACGGTTAGCAATGGCTTTTTCAAATGCTGTGCCACTATTCCGGTGGTTGAACCCAGCAAGATTCGCGCAATACCGGTACGACCATGTGTGCTCATCACTACCAAGTCGGCATTTTCATTGGCATAATCACAGATTTCAGTATGGGCTGAGAAGCCTTTCTTAACAATACTGATCACCTTCACCGATTGGATTTCACTTGCTTTTTGATGTACCAGCATTTCTTCGAAATCAACACCGGTGCGTTCCATCTTGAATCCAAGCTCCTCATTTTGTTCAAAGAACTTGCTGATGTTTTTAATGATTGAATTATACACCGCTTCATCATTTTCTACGGCATAAGGAATTACCTCCATACCCAATGAATATGGCTCAATGATGTGAAGCATTGTGATTTGTGCTTCAAAGGCGTTGGCCATGTCAAAGGCTTGCACTAATGCCGAAATGGAGTCATCAGATCCATCCACGGTAACAAGGATTTCATGGATGTCTTTCTTATCAAAAGCCTTTGAAATAGTTAGTACTGGTTTTTTTGTGTACCGGATAACTTTCTCGGCGACATTGCTTCTAATGTGATCGGATTCATGCGCGCCCTTATTACTCATTATAACCAGGTCGTAATGACTCTCATTAGCTTTATTGGATATCACTTCCGAAGGCTTCCGACCTACCAGATTGATAAGTTGCCCACAATGTTCTTTGGGGATAAATTCTTCAGCGATCTCATGCAATTTTTGATTGGCTGTTTTCAGCACTTTAGGGTACAGATCTTTTTCCATATCAAACGGAACTCCCAAATGCTGCATACTTTCATCATAATAGCTCATAAGGGGAATTACGTGGATGAGGTCGACTGTGCTATCGAATAACTCAACAAACTTTGCGGCCATTTTTATCGCTTCCAGCGAAGCCTCAGAAAAATCGGTGGGCACCAAAATATGACTAGCTCTCATAACAACCTCCGGTTAATTAGTTGTTACCGGAAGGTGTGTATTTACTGTGAAGTTTGAATGAAGAAAAAACGGGTTTAATTTAGAAGAAATTGATAGTTCCTTACCCACCGGGACCCTATCTCTTTCTCTTTCCCTAACGGACAAAGTCCGCCAAGGAAAGAGGACGCGTTGGTGAAGTTTTCCCTCTATTCTACTTTCTGATTCTTATGATAAGAATTTAACACTGCCGTTCTTCAGGCGTCTCCTTCCTTGCAAGCGCCAAGCGCAGGAGGGAAGGAACAAGGATGGGTTCCAGAGATGCTTGATTATTCCCCGCCCTCTACTCTTCTAAATCCGGCTTTATAGTAATCTGAGGTTTTTTAAGATGCTGAATGACCTGTTCTGTCGTTGAACCGAGTAACATTCGGGATAATCCAGTTCTTCCGTGAGTACTCATCACTACCAAGTCTGCGTTTTCATTGGCATAGTCCACAATCTCATGATGGGCTACAACAGACTTCAAAATCACGGATTTAAAATTAATTTTGACATCTCCACCCTCTTCATGGCGGACTAATATATCTTCGAAATCTTCCTTACCGTCTTCTATGCTAAACTTGAACTGCTCATGATCTTCAAAGAAAGTTTTTAAACGTCCTTTTAAGCCTCCGTAAACATTTTTTTCATCGATTGATATACCAACCGGCTCAATGTCTTGAATATCGTAGGCATACATTTCAACAACATTCAGTAATTCAATTTTTGCGTTGAATTTTTCAGCGACATCAAAAGCCATAGGGATAGCAGCCATAGAGTGCTCCGAATAATCACACGGCACTACAATGGTGTTGATGTTTTCTGAATTCATTTTATCAGAAAGTGTTAAAACCGGTGTCTTAGAGCGGCGAATAATTTTGTCGGTTACACTTCCATGAAAAAATTCAGCATGATGCTCCCCTTTCGCACTCATGATTACAAGATCATACTTTCCTTTTTTAATCTGCTTAAGGATAGAGTCTGAGGGCTTACGGTCGATTGATATTAAATATTCTCCCCGTTTTTCTTTCTTTTTGATATGCTCATTTGCAAAGGTGCTAAGCCTCTTACGCTGATCCTCTACAACTTTGGGATAGACCTCTTTGTCCATATCAAGTGGTATGCCCAACTTATCAAAGCTATCCCCTAAATATTTCGATAAAGGGATAACGTGCATCAGGTCTACCGTGCAATCAAATTTCTCAATGAATAGATCGGCTGATCGCAGGGCTGCATTTGACTTTTCGGATAGATCGGTAGGTATTAACATTCGATCGACTTTCATAGCTGCTCCTTGTTTTATGTGAAGAACTAACTCTAGTAATATAATAAGTTAGTCGTCAATTATGTTCCATATTGAGAAGGTATTGAGGTTGTTTTTTCAGGAATTGAGCGGCGCCCTGCTTAACGGAACCCTATCTCTGTCTCTTTCCCTAACGGACAAAGTCCGCCAAGGAAAGAGGACGCGTTAGTTAGAGTTATACCATATACTACTTTCTATTTCTATGGAATAAACCTACATATCATCTATTTCATGGGTCTCCTTCCTTGCAAGCGCCAAGCGCAGGAGGGAAGGAACAAGGAAGGGTCCCGGAGATGCTTGATTATTCCCCCAATTATATATCTATTCCTAGCATGTATATAACCTGGAAATCAATAACGGAAATCGCCCGAGAGCTTCGAAGTACTCCAACCTCATCAGAGAAAAAACTTTGGGGAGTTCTGCGAAGAAGACAACTAAAAGGCTACAAGTTTCTTCGTCAAAAACCATTTGTGCATGAGCAGATTCAAAATAACAGATACTTTTATATAGCAGACTTCTACTGCGCTGAGTTAAAATTGGTTATCGAGGTTGATGGTAAAGTCCATGAATTTCAAAAAGCATGCGATTACCAGCGGGATTTGGTATTGAACGACCTTGGGCTAAGAGTTTTACGAATAAAGAATGAGGAGCTTAAGGATATGGATGGGGTTATTTCGAGGATTTTGGTTTTTTTGGAAGAGTAATAGAGCGGCGCCCTACCCACCGGAACCCTATCTCTGTCTCTTTCCCTATCCCGCTAGGCGGGACAAGGAAAGAGGACGCTTTGGTGAAATTTTCCCTCTATTCTACTTTCTGCTTCTTATGATAAGAATCTAACACTGCCGTTCTTCATGCGTCTCCTTCCTTGCAAGCGCTAAGCGCCGGAGGGAAGGAACAAGGAAGGGTACCAGTGGTTTTGAAGGGAATACTTATTTCTTACGAAGCATATCCAGTCCGCCTACCATCATCATCCCAACAAGAATACCGACTATTCCGCCCCATACATTTGGGTCATCATCAGATTTAGATCCCCACCAACCCGGAATGAAAGGTTCAGATTTAATGAGCTTGTTCTTTACAGTTTCAATTTCAACCTGCTTCATCTCATCAAAAGTGGATTCAGCATTGCTGATTTCACCGATACGTTCGTACTCAGGCAGATTCGTATTTGGAGGATTCTCCATTAGCTCTTGAACTTTCGGGTGATTCATATATTCAACCTGAGTCACTTCGGCCTTCTGCACAAAATCCCGATGCTGATATGGCCAGATTACGTATAAAGACCCAATCAAAAAACCAATTAAAACCGCTATAGTTTGTGGATGATATTTGGAAAGCAACCAGGATAAGAATCTTGAAAAAGCTGCCAAACCAACTATGGCACCAAGCATAAAAGGAAGAAGACCAAGCAAACCGTCAACCGTTTCTACACCACCTATTTTTCCGATTTGAGAAAGCAGATAGTCATATTTTCTCATTATCAGGAGTAAATAGGAACCGGAAATTCCCGGTAAAATCATTGCACAAATTGCAATACTTCCACTCAGAAATACAAAAGCGGGATGTTCGGGTGTGTCGGCCGGAACCAGAGACACAATCCAGATTCCAAAAGCCATTCCCAGCACCAACATCAACATTTCGGTTTTAGTAAAACGCTCTAGTGCTTTTATCAGGATGTAGATGGAACCGACAATCAGCCCAAAAAATAAGCCGTATACAATTTCAGGTTCGGTAAACATGTACACTTGAAGCGGTACTACTTTTGTGAAAAATGCGAGTGCAGAAAAAATACCCAGAAATAAAGCTGCTAAGAAAAACAGATGAATCTCTTTGAAAGCCTGCTTCCATTTCAGCGTAAAGAATAGCTTTATGAAATTACCATTTACACTTTTGATGGCATTCAGCAGCCGTTCATAAATCCCAACGATCAATGCCATGGTACCACCACTTACACCGGGCACGATATCAGCTGAGCCCATCAAAAAGCCCTTGAGAGTCAGGAAAGGTGCTTCTTTAAAAGTGGTAGTGTCTTTAGGCGAATTCGACGTTTCTTCTTGTTCTTGCTCAGGCACTATGATCCACCCCATCCTTTTTCGCCAATAAGGGGCACAAATTTAAAGTCAGCCAATTCTTCACGCTCATATTCATTTTCTGAAACTCTTGTTATTCGAAGCATCATTTGTTTTTTATCATCACCTACAGGTATCACCAGCCTTCCGCCCACACTAAGCTGCTGAACCAAATCATCTGGCACCACGGGTGCACCGGCTGTAACAACAATTCCGTCATACGGAGCATAGGTAGACCAACCTAGCGTACCATCTCCAACTTTCAGCATAGCTCGGTAGCCGAACTCACGAAGCACCTCTTTCGCCTTATGATAGAGGTCATTATGGCGCTCCACACTATATACATTAGCCCCCAATTCACATAAAACCATACACTGATATCCGGACCCGGTGCCGATTTCTAATATTTTATCCCCTTTTTCTATAGCCAGTAATTCCGTTTGAGCAGCTACTGTAAAGGGCTGAGAAATAGTCTGCCCCATGCCGATCGGTAATGCAGTGTCGTTGTAAGCCTTTGAATGGAGTGCAGTATCAATAAGTTTGTGGCGAGGAATCTTCTCAATGGCATTTAGTACGCGCACGTCTTCAATACCTTTCTTGCGCAAAGTTTCTACCAATTGCTTCCGCGGCCGGACAAATCTGCGTTCTTGTGGCAAACTAATTCCTTGTTTTGATCCCTGTTTTTGTCTTAAAACAAGTATAGGCATTTGATTAAAAAAATGAGTTAAGAAATTGGTTTTAGTTTCACTTTCTCATTTGTGCTCTTATTTTCCGATGAACTTTCTTACAATCTCCTTTATGATCGCATTATTGCAAAACCTGACCTGGGGCATTGACCCCGAAATTTTCTCCCTTGGCCCTATTGCTCCTCGTTGGTATGGCTTACTTTTTGCCGGTGCTTTTGTATCTGGCTACATGTTTGGGGTGAAGATGTGGAAAGACGCCGGACGAAAAGTCGAAGAGATGGAAAGTATCCTGACCTGGATTTTGGTGGCTACTGTAATTGGTGCGCGCCTGGGTCATGTCATTTTTTATGATCCCTCCTATTATCTGCGAAACTTAGATCAGGTTCTGGCAATCTGGAATGGAGGCCTGGCAAGCCATGGCGCGGCAGTTGGGGTCATTATCGCTTTATATTATCAAGCCAAAAAAGCCCCAAAAATGAACTTTTGGTGGTTAGCTGATCGTGTGGTTATTCCTTCCGCAGTTGGAGGGGCTTTTATACGAACGGGTAATTTTTTCAATTCTGAAATTGTCGGCTCCGCTACTGATGCTCCTTGGGGCGTAATCTTTGCTAACCTCCCCGGACCGGCAGGAACCATTCCACGCCACCCAACTATGCTGTACGAAGCATTGCTCTGCCTTGCTGTATTCGCTGTACTCTGGTTTCTTTATAAGAGATATAAAGCCCATCCACCAGAAGGCTCTTTGTTTGGTATTTTCTTAATTATGCTTTTTACAGGAAGATTTTTTCTGGAATACACCAAGATCCCACAAGCTGATTTTGCCACCGAGTGGGCGGTAAATATGGGGCAGCTGCTAAGTATCCCAATGGTGCTAATTGGATTATATATCGTGTTTAAGAAGGTAGACTGGGGGAAGCGATCCAGCTCAATGGCTAATCCGAACCCCTAAATCAAAAAAGTCCCATAAAGAGTAAAGCCTCTTTAAATATTTTATGCCTGGGTTTGATTCCTATAGACATACACTATAAATAGCGAAAAGAACTTCATCTGACGACTCCAGTTCGTCCGATGAATGCTTAAAGGTGAGCACTTTGCATCCATCTTTTGACGGATACCGTGCTTTATAAGCTTGCTATCCTTGGCAATCGTCAGACCGCTTAAGCATCATATCCCTGTTTAGATTCTTTACTGAAGCGGTCGGACGAAACCGGAAAGAACCATTCTGCGAAAATCCATCAGATCCATGCCATCTGTTTTCTATTCCTGCGCTACCATCAAACTCAGCTTTAGAGGCTAATCACAAAACGGGTTCCAACAACAAAAGCATTATCTAAAGTGGCATTAAAGCCTGGGTTGATGACATACTGAACGTTTCCCTGAAGTTGAACATGATCGTTTATTATAAACTGGTGGGTCACTTCCACATTGGTTTCCGCTTTTTCGGGACGTTGACCTGCAATAAACCGGCTATCAATAAAAGGTGAACTTGCTGCTGCATAAGCTAAAGCCAAACCAGTCTGGTCATAAGGGCGATTTGGCAACAATCCTCCAAGTACTAAACCAGCGCCAAAAAATTGACCCAAAAAATTAACATCAGGATTTGCCAATCCAGCTCGTGTAAATACCCTTAAGCTCTTTGGCGATTCCTGGGCATCAGAAAAAACCTGGTATTCACCCAAAGCATAAATACCATATTCGTTTCCCGTTCTGTTTGGGTTATCGAGTTCAGCCCTTTCCCTGGTGTAGTACCAGCCACCTAAAGCAAGATTGTTATCAGATTCAATTCCAGGAGCGAGTATATTTTTGAGCCTGGTTGTACTATTTCGCATGTCCAAACTGGTGCCTGAAGAATGGTATCCTACTTCGCCTATCATAAATAAACCATCACTTTTCCTCAGCAATACTTTAGTGCCTTTTGTATTTCCCGGATCGGAAGGCACCCCATCTAATACGGCTCCCTGAATAATTAGTCCTTTTGAAGGATTCACTTTAATTCGGGCTCCTAATGATGTATATGGGAAAATGGAGGGCCCCGTCACTCCGGTTAAGGCAATCGTTGGGTCAATGCCATGAGAACTGTTTAAGAACAGAGCACTGCTATTTAACGCATTGAACTCGGAATTCACATCATACAAACCCACTAAAATCGAGCTCCGTGCAGACAAGAACTTTTGTTGGGCCCAAAATTCATAAATCCGCCAGGAATTTTCAGCTTCAATATTACTGACTCCCTGAACATCACCTACTAGTCCCGAAATACTCCCTCCCTGATTTCCCATTCCATATAGATACATCGAAGTTCCCTCAAGGCCGGATGTTAACTTCCCAAAATCAACCTTCAAATCTACATCAATGTTATCTAAATAGCGGATACCCATATCATTCCCTCCGGCTATATTCGAGAACACATCTCCGGTATAGCTGGCACCCACTTCGTAAGGGTTTTCACCTGCCGTATTCTGACCAAATAGAAGAGCCGGGTTGGTTACATGGACAAGAAAGCAAAGAAAACTTGCGATAAATACTCTGCGAAAATGTATGGAGAAGTTGTTCAATGAAAGCTCCTTAGGCTGCTAGTGTTTTTATTTACTCCTTTTAATGTGATCACGTTTTAGATCATTCGATTATCAGTTATCGGCTTTTTTTAAGCTATCTTTATTTTGACTGCTTTTAAACTACGGGTACTTGGTCCGCTACTTAGGGAATAACGATGTTGATCTCTATCTTTGAGAACCAACAAATGTCTATGGAACTACTTTCGACTCCCTACATACAGGTTTTTTTATATGCTCTTCTCACTGCTGTAGCTACCGGCTTGGGAGCAGTTCCTTTTTTCTTCATCAAAGACATTTCTCCGGCACTGCTTGGTCGTTCTAACGCAGTTGCATCCGGATTAATGCTTGCAGCCAGCTATAGCCTCATCATGGAGGGCTACAATATAGATGAATGGATGACTCTAGGCGGTATGTTGGCAGGCGTGGTCTTGGTTGTACTCGCTAACTCTTGGATGGAAGGTCGGGCTGATGTCGAAGTCGAGGATTTAATAAGCGGTAAGCGGAAACAAATGCTTCTTTTTTTAGGGATCATGACGGTTCACTCTTTTGCTGAAGGTGTCAGTGTAGGGGTTTCTTTCTCAAGCACAATGGAATTCGGAGTTTTCATCGCCATTGCTATCGCGGTTCATAATATTCCGGAAGGTTTGGCAATCAGCCTTGTGATGGTTCCACAAGGAGTCTCTCCTCTTAAGGCCGTTTGGTGGAGTATTTTCTCAAGCCTTCCCCAGCCGCTAATGGCGGTGCCCGCTTTTCTTTTTGTGGAAGTTTTTAAGGAATATCTGCCCTTCGGCTTAGGCTTTGCTGCAGGCGCTATGATCTGGATGGTTTTTGCTGATTTAATCCCTGAGGCCCTGGAGAAGTGTGAGCCTAAGAAGGTTGGTCTTTGGGTAACCTTAGCCATTCTCGCTATGAGTGCCTTCCAGATTTTAATAGGACATTAAAAGCTGAAAGGCATTTTGATTGATCGATTAAATTGGCTTTTTTTAGAAAATTTATTTGCCTTCGTGCTTAACCAGTTAAAGCCTTAAACATGAATACCAAGCTCAACAAGCTTACCTGCCTGCTTGCCTTTTTTTCTGTCTCTTTATTTGCCTGCACAAAAACTGAGAAACCTGTTGAAAATCAATCTCCCGAAAATGAATGGGTTTCTATCTGGGATGGAGAAACACTAGAGGGCTGGAAAGCAGCCGAGAATCCGGATGCCTTTTCTGTTGAAGACGGCAAGATTGTCGTAAATGGAACCCGTGGGCACCTTTATTATCAAGGACCGGTAGCCGATGCCAACTTCAATGACTTTGAGTTTAAAGCTGAGGTTTATACCCTGCCTGATGCCAATTCAGGAATCTTTTTCCACACTCAATACCAGGAAGAAGGATGGCCACAACAGGGTTATGAGGCTCAAGTTAATGCTACATATGATCCTGATCCGCGTAAAACGGGAAGCCTCTATTCTGTTAATGATGTTATGAATAATGCACCTCATCCTGATGAAGAATGGTTCACTTACCATATCATTGTTATAGATAAAAACATCACTTTTAAAATTAATGATGAGACGGTTATGGAGTTCACCGAACCCGACGACAGGGAAGGAACCGTCAAGCTCAGCAGCGGCACCTTTGCCCTTCAAGCCCATGATCCTGACAGCAAAGTTTACTATCGAAATATCAGGGTCAAAAACCTCAACTAAATCCAGCCTGAAATGTTAACTCATAATCAAGACTTACTATGAGCTTTGAAATACTAAAAACCAATAAAGAATATGACGTAGTAATTGTAGGCTCCGGTGCCGGGGGCGGGATGTCTGCAAAAGTCCTGGCTGATGCCGGACTTGCTGTGGCTGTGATGGAAGCCGGGGGTGATTTTGATCCCGCCAAAGAAGAATACCGAACACAGTTGCGTTGGCCGTGGGAATCTCCACGGAGAGGCGCCGGCTCTACCCGACCTTTCGGGGATTTTGATGCAGCATGGGGAGGCTGGGATATTGATGGAGAACCCTACACCCGCAAAAACGGAACTCAATTTGACTGGTTTCGCTCCCGAATGCTCGGTGGAAGAACCAATCACTGGGGACGTATTTCACTTCGGTTTGGACCTAAGGATTTCAAGCGCAAAGATCATGATGGAATGGGCGCCAACTGGCCGATTGGCTACGAAGACATCAAACCCTATTACGATAAAGTCGATAAACTGATCGGTGTTTTCGGGACTAATGAAGGCTTGGAAAATGACCCGGATGGATTTTTCCTTCCCCCTCCCAAGCCAAGACTTCACGAAATGTACATCAAGAAAGGAGCTAAAAAAGCCGGCGTTCCCGTTATTCCTATGCGTATGTCGGTTTTAACCCGTCCCATAAATAACGAGCGGGGTGTTTGTTTTTATTGTAACCAATGTAACCGAGCTTGTAGTGCTTACGCAGACTTTTCTTCCAGTACCGCACTTATGAAACCGGCTATGCAGCAAGGTACGGTGGACCTTTATACCAACGCTATGGTTCGGGAAGTTACCACCAACAAAGAAGGATTGGCTACCGGTGTTTCTTATGTCAGCAAAGAGGACATGAAGGAGTATAAAATTAAAGCTAAAGTGGTAGTACTTGGTGCCTCTGCCTGTGAAACGGCCCGCATTATGCTGAATTCAAAGTCAACCGCGCATCCCGATGGTTTAGGTAATGGGAGTGGTATAATTGGCCGATATCTCCATGATTCAACCGGAGCGAGTCGTGGGGCTATTATGCCGGATTTGATTGACCGGGATCGTTACAACGAAGACGGGGTAGGCGGAGCTCACATCTACTCACCTTGGTGGCTGGATGGAGAGAAATTAGATTTCACCCGTGGATACCATCTGGAATTTTGGGGTGGTATGAGCATGCCGAGTTATGGATTTGGTTTTGGGATGGATAACATGCGCCAATATATAAAAGATGAAATGGGCAACCCTTCACCAAACGGCGGCTATGGAAAAGGCTTGAAAAACGACATTCGAAAAATCTACGGTTCCACGGTAGGTATCGCCGGTAGGGGTGAAAGTATTCCGCAATATGATAATTATTGTGAAATTGACCCCAATACGGTAGATCAATTTGGGATTCCGGTTCTTCGGTTCAATTATAACTGGACAGAGCACGAGATTAACCAAGCTAAGCACATGCAGGAAACGTTTGAAGAGGTGTTGACCGCCATGGGAGGTACATTACTGGGTAACAAGCCGGGTGAAGAAGATAACTACGGATTGGCTGCACCGGGACGTATTATCCATGAAGTTGGAACTACCCGTATGGGAGACGACCCAAACACATCTGTGCTGAACAAACATTCGCAGGCTCATGAGTGTAAAAACCTCTTTGTGGTAGATGCCGGGCAGTTTGTTTCTCAAGCCGATAAGAATCCAACCTGGACCATTCTTGCACTCTCATGGCGTGCGTCTGACTACATCGTAGATCAACTCAAAAAACAGAACTTAAAATAAGCAGAGGCTTTAGTTATTATGGACAGAAGAGAACACCTTAGACTACTGATTTCAGGTTCATTTGGAGCAGGATTTATCCTAAACGGGCCTTCTGAAATATCCCAGAAAGACCTTGAAACCAGTGAAAAACTCATTGAAAAAAACGGAGGCGGATATGGCCGAACCGATGCTGAAGTTCAGCGCGACAATCGGCTACATGCTGAATCCTTTTTCACTGAACACGAACTTAAAACAGTTGCCGTACTAAGTGATATCATCATCCCAGCTGATGATGTTTCAGGAAGTGCTACCGATGCCGGAGTACCGGAATTCATGGAATTCATTATGAAAGATATGCCGTACCTCCAAACCCCCACCCGTGGTGGAATCATGTGGTTAGATAATGAGTCCAAAAAGAGATTTGGTAAAGTTTTTATCAATGCCTCTTCGAAGCAGCAACTAGAGCTTGTAGACGACATCGCCTATCCGGATAATGCAAAACCGGATATGGAATATGGAGTAAACTTCTTCAACAGGATGAGAAACCTGACAGCCACCGGCTTCTTTACTACAGAAATGGGTATTAAAGATATGGACTACAAAGGAAATCAGGCTAACATCTGGGATGGTGTTCCTGAAAACGTTCTCAAAAAACATGGCATGTCTTACGACAAGAAAACGCTGGAAGAGTGCGTGCAAAACAGTGAAAGAGGCATCGTCGCAAAATGGGATGATAACATGAACCTGATTCGTGAGTAGTGAACGCTTAACTATCACTCCATTTTAACCAAGTTTTATAAGAGCGTTTATATCTTTTTTCAAAGCCTTGTAGTTTTGTTCCTTAAGTTCGCGTCGGAATAAAATTTAAGCTTTTTCAAGATCTTGACAAAAATATACCTGTTTCTTCTCCTCACAGCTTTATTGCCTGTATTTTCTTTTGCTCAAACAGAAATTAGCACTAATAAAGACGCTTTAAGTGTTTACTTAGATTGCAGGGGCTGTAGTAGCAGCTATGTGCAAACTGAAATAGCCTTTGTGAATTTTGTAAGAGATCAGTCCGATGCGGATGTTCATCTTTTTGTAACTATTCAGGGCACGGGAAGTGGCGGCAGAGAACACACCCTAAATTATATTGGAAAAGGTTCCTATGAAGAAGAGTCACAAGTCATCAAGTTTATTAGCCCTGAGTCGGATACTGATGACGAGAGAAGAACAAAGCTCGTAAAGCATGTGAAATTAGGTCTTATAGGCTTTTTGGGGCAAAGCAATATCCTTTCTGACCTTGATGTTATATTTAACGGCTCTCTTACTGATACAGAATTAATACCTAATGAAGATAAATGGAACAGTTGGGTTTTTGAGCTTCGTGCAAACACAAATTTTAGCGGAGAGCAATCACAGCAAAACTTTTCACTTGGTGGTAGTTTTGAAGCCCAGAGAATAACCGACAAGTGGAAAATAAGATTAGACTATAATCAAGACTATCGCAGTCGAACTTTTCATTCCACGGATGATGATGGGAATAAAGAAAAAGACGTGTTCATCACAGAAAGCCAACGATTTTTTGGCCTTGTTGCACGCAGCCTTTCGGATCACTGGACCGTTGGAGCTTACCAAAGAATAAGATCCTCAACCCAGGACAACATTGATTTAAGCATTGGCGTAACCCCTTCCATTGAATACAGCTTGTTCCCATATCGGGAATTTACACGCAGAGAAGTTACCGTGAGGTATGGTATACTTGGATCACTGTATCAGTACACAGAACCTACGATTTTTCAAAAAACAGAAGAATTCTTGTGGCGGCAAGAGCTTTCAATACGAATGGATTTCACCCAGCCTTGGGGAAGTATTAATGGAAATATTAATGCCGGCAACTATATGAATGACTTTAGTAAAAACAGAGTATACTTTGGCTCACGGTTTAATATTAGAATAGTACGTGGCTTTTCTGTCTTCTTCTCAGCACGATATTCTCTGATTAACGATCAAATTGCGTTACCTGCCGGTGAAACCACTGAAGAAGAGCTTCTATTAAATCTCCGCCAACAGGCCACCTCCTATAACTACGGCGGCTCTATTGGCTTTGAATTTAACTTTGGATCCGTTTACAACAACGTTATTAATCCGCGTTTTTAGGAGTTTTATTTCCGTTTGAAATCATGGAAGCGCTCAGTTGCTCTCCTCCTCTGATTCCAAAATCGAGCGTTCTGATTGGGAATGGAATCATAATATCGTTCTCATCAAAAGCTTTTTTAAGCGCCATAATAGCTTCACTTTGTGCTCCCCAATATTGAGGCAGTTCCTGAAATGAAATCCAGAACCGAAGTGTAAAGTTGATGGAGCTGTCACCAAATTCATTATAGTAAAGCTCTACATCTTTGGATGTATCTCTACTTTCAAGCCCTTCAACAGCCTCTATAGCTATTTTTTTGGCTTTTTCAAGATCATCACCATAAGAAACACCGCACGATAAATCGATTCTTCTTTCTCCATTCTTAGTATAGTTCTTGAATGGATTTTCATATACTACCTTATTGGGCACATAAATAATCTGACCCTGTGGTGTTCGGATTACCGTGTTTCTAAGATTAAGCTTCATCACAGTACCAAAGTGATCGTTAGTATCTATGATATCACCAATACCGAAAGGATGGCGAACTGAGAGTAAGATACCTGAAATGAAATTGGAGGCGATATCCTGAAAGGCAAAACCTAAAGCCAAACCTATAATACCAGCACCGGCTAGAAGACTCGTAACTACTCCGGAGAGATTTAATATACTTAGCGCAAAGAAAACACCTATACCTATTACCAGAACGGCCATTATAGTTTGAGCCAGTCCTGTCACGGTTTTATTCTTAGTCACTTTGGAAAGAACTTTTCCAACAAAATTCTTTATGACTTTGGCTAACGCATAGAAGACAATAACCACCAAGAGCGCCACGGCAAGGTTGGGCAACATTTCGATGGTGGTGTTAAGCCACGTTTCTAATTTCCCCGTTACTAGTTTGTAGATGCTTTCAATTTCCATATGGTCTAAATTGTTTGCTGTTATTGAGTTACGTTACTATGAAGGATATTCCGTAAGATATTGTTCCATTCATATCGTCATTAAAGAAATACTAATTTCTTAACTAACCACATGAGATACTTTTTAAAAACAAACCTGCTTTTATTCTTATTATTTCTGTTACCTCTTTCGCTGTTACAAGCTCAGGATTATGCTGAAAGTGCTGATCAAGTGACTCCGCTGCTAATCAGTTCACAGATCCCTGATGTGTCACTCACGTCTATTGAAGGAGAAACAGTAAACCTTCGAAACATGGTGTCTCAGAAGCCAACCATTTTGGTTTTCTATCGCGGTGGATGGTGCCCTTACTGCAACCGCCACCTTTCTGAGTTGCAGAAAATTGAAGACGAGTTGTATGATATTGGATATCAGTTGGTGGCTATAAGTCCCGACCGACCCGAAAAGCTAAAAACAGCCTTAATGGAAAATGAACTCAATTATACGCTTCTTTCCGACAGCCCCATGGAAGCAACCAAGGCGTTTGGCATTGCTTTTAAAGTGGATCAAAAAACAGTAGACAGATATAAGTCAGTTGGTATTGACCTTGAAGCAGATTCAGGGTATGATCATCACCTGCTTCCAGCTCCAGCCGTTTATATTCTGAATACCGACGGCATGGTGAAGTTCAATTATATCAACCCAAATTACAGAGAACGCATTAATGGTGACGTCCTTCTTACGGCAGCAAAAGCTTATTATGAGGAATAAAACTCTACACTATGGCCGGTAAAAAAACCTACAGTAAAAAGCAGTATCAGGTTGCCGGCTTACAGGTTGATGTGCTTCGAAAGAACGTCAAGAATCTAAATCTGCGGGTTTATCCGGCAGAAAAGCAGGTTCGAATTTCAGTCCCCAGACGAATCTCTGACAATGAAGTCGTCCGCTTTATCGAGGCTAAAATGCCGTGGATTCGAAAGCACCTTGCTAACTATAAAACAAAGCCCAAAAGACCTGCTCTAAAATACGTCTCCGGCGAAAAACATCTTGTATGGGGAAAAGAGTATGAGCTTTCTGTATTCGAGAAAGAGGAAGCTTCTCAGGTACTTATTGAAGACGATAGCCTCATCCTTCAAATTCGCCCTGGATCTGACAAAGCCAAACGAGCTTCTGTTTTAAAGGAGTGGTATCGGTCGGAACTTAAAAAAGTCATCCCGCAAATGATCGAAAATTGGGAACCACAAATGGGTGTAGCGGTTGCTGAATTTGGAGTCAAAAAGATGAAAACCCGCTGGGGCACCTGTAATATCAGAGCCCGCAGGATTTGGCTCAATTTAGAACTCGCCAAGAAAAGACCTGAGCTATTAGAATATGTAGTGATTCACGAAATGGTGCACCTACTGGAACGCCTTCACAGCAAACGCTTCTACGGATTTATGTCCAAATTTCTCCCCGAATGGAAGTCGCTGAAAGATGAGCTGAATGGAAAGTCGTCTATCTCGGATTGTTAGTTTTTTAAGCCCGTCATCGCGAGGAGCACCCTAATTATTGCAGAGCTCGATTTTTAACGACGCGGCGATCTTTTCGCACTACCTCTGATACCTATTCAGGGAGATTGCTTCGTCGCTATACTTTTCAAACCTAATTTATACTTCCCACACTCCTCGCAATGACGAATAAATTGGGGTATAAAATAAAACACGTCATCGCGAGGAGCACCCTAATTATTGCAGAGCTTGATCTATAACGACGCGGCGATCTTCATGCACTACTTCAAATACTTATTCAAGGAGATTGCTTCGTCGCTATACTTACCAAACCTAATTTATTTTCCCAGTCTCCTCGCAATGACGTTTCTGATTTACTATAATTTAATATGGCACGAGATAAAAACCTCTACGTTTACATTCTCACGAATAAGAATCATACCGTTTTATATACTGGTGTCACTAGTGATCTGGTAAACCGAGTCTGGCAACATAAAAACAGGCAAGTCAAAGGTTTCACCAAACGATATAATCTAGATCAATTAATATATTTTGAAGGGCCTGGCGATCCTATTTACGCAATTGAAAGAGAGAAACAAATCAAATCGGGTTCCAGGCAGAAGAAAATTGATTTAGTTAATTCTATGAACCCTACGTGGAAAGACCTTTATAATGATATTATACCCGGTGGTTTTAAAGACCCTAACAAAATGTAGTATAAGCCTGTCATCGCGAGGAGCACCCTAATTCTTTCAAAGCTTGATTTGTTACGACGCGGCGATCTTTACGTACTACTTCGGATACCTATTCAATGAGATTGCTTCGTCGCTATACTTTTCAAACCTGATTTATTTTCCTAATCTCCTCGCAATGACGAGAATTAAAGTGAAGAGATATCCTGCTTATTCGAAGCTACAATCTCCAATTCAATTTCCTTCTGGATTTTCTTTCCGCTGATTTCATCGGTTACTTTAAAAGAAAATGTGTAGCTACCGGTTTCCAATTCTCTTGTAAGAATGGAAAGGTTTTGTACGTATCGGGAGCCTCTCACTTGCTGGGTGAACGATAGACTCACTTCACGGTCTCTCCCCAATAGCCACTGCATGCGGCGATCTTGAGTAATTTCATAATCGATGGTAAAACTGGACAATCCTTCGTCACCTTCTTCCAGGTGGTAAATCTGGAAATGAATGGCTAATTCTTCACCCTGAGGAATCTTTTTGTTATTGGCTACTACAAATGGAAAAAGTACATTTGTGGCGTCCGTGTTCATTTGATAGCCCAGAATTAAATCGGACATTTGAAGTTTTTCGGGGTCAGAGTTTAGCGGTTTGGGAAGCTCTGATTCCAGTTTTCCTATTCCGCGCAGTGATGCCGGAAACGGCGAATCCTCTAGGGCAGGTTTGGTCCCTGAGTTTTCGTTGTGCAGCTCCGCAAACAAGGTTAGCTTTTGGTTCTCTTCCAGAAACGGAACTTTAAACACACTGCTGCTTGGGGTTTTCCCTTCTAGATCTAGTACCAAATTCGCTTGCTCCCGGGACTGACTCAGCAGTTCCCCGTCTTCCCCATTTACCTTCACCCCATGGTTGAGTTTATACTCGTTGAGTACGGTTTGATTCGGCACTGAATCCCCGGGAAATAGAATATCCTGATTGGCAATTAGATCATCTAAGAAAGGCGCACCGGGCTGACTTTCCAAAAAGGTAAACGCAGCTGGCCGGTTCTGTTCATCTAGAATGCGGTAGTGGTGGGCTGAAAGCTCGATGGAAGGAAAAGCCTTTGCATAGGTAGATTGTTCCGGCGGGGCTTCCTTCAGGTTATTAATCGTGATTGTTCTAGATCGTTCCTCCTGCATAGGCCCTTGATGTTTTCCCAACCTGGGGTCACCTGGATCTGCCCTATTCCATTCGAAGTTTAATTGGTCAAATCTACTTGCGAAGAAAAAATCGTACGAGGATAACTTTAAGTAATAATTGTATTGCATTACCATGCCTGGAGTAACTTTCTCTCCCGGAGTTGTTTTTCTACCGGTTAAAGACTTAAAGGCATACCGTCCATCATTTTGACTAAATGCTTCATTTGGGATAAAATCTTCTACTTTTTCAACTTCACTGAACCCACCAATAGCTTTATCGCCAAATATTTTCACTAAGTTAAATTGCATCGCAGGATTGGGCTTCTCGTACACCCAGACTTCGTAGTAGGGAGCGGGATCAATGGCAGGCAGTACATTAGCCATTGCTTCAGGATTACAGCCCGACGGGCAGTTCGTAAAAATATCTGCTCGTGTGATATTAAGAATCCCGGAATCTTTCTTATCCGGTTCTCCATATTGCACATACACAATCCCCCGGTCGTCAGTAGCATAAGGCGGGTCGTCTTTACGGTCAAAATGCTCTCGGGCGTAGGCTATGCGTTCCCAATGTTCTATCAGCCGTTCGTTATAGCGGGTTCCCGGAGTGGGGTCAAGCTGTTCCCAAAAGACCCGTATTTGATCGTATAAATCTGAATCGCCTTTCTCTAACATATCCTTCCAACGATTCACCTGCTCATTATCAAACGCCAGGCTTGAAAGTAAAGGCTCCAACAACTGGATTTCTTTAGCCAATGCTTCCTGGTTGGGCTCAACATCCCTTCCACTTAGGCCCCAAGTGTACATAGAAGAAGCAGTCTCATAATAATCACGAAGGTTATGATCGGTAGTCAAACGAATATATTCCCGGCCAATGGCAAGGCTTGGATGCTCTAACTCTTCAACAGCTGAGGCCCAAAGCTCCAGAGCTTCTTCAAATTCACCCGCAGCTTCAAGCTGATAGCCTTTTTCCAGTAAAGCCTTCTCTCCAGACTGTTTTGAAAAATCACCTGCTATAAAGGCAATCAGCAAGTATAAAATAATATGGCAAGCTTGCTTGTACATGCTCACAAATTATAAAAAAATAGATAGTAAGCAAGTATTTGGGTTTTATATTGCATGTTGAACTTTTTTAGACTTCCCTGAAAGATGAGCTGAATGGAAAGTCAGCTATTTCGGATTGTTAGTAGACTACACTTTAACTATTTGCCATACTAAGACTTCTTAAGCAAGGAAAGATTCAGGAAATTCAAGCTATAGGTACAGGTCAGATATTATCTGAAATGTGATCGGAAGAACCCCTCGCGTGTACGTCCTTCTCAAAACAAAAAACCCCCATCTCAGAAAACCTGAAATGGGGTTTGGAAATACTATTAAAAACTACTTACAACTACATAGAAGCTAAACCTTTCAAGGTCTCTGCAAGATTCATCATCTTGGTAGAGTTCATTGAGTTTCCTGCTTTGCTTTCTACGTTGTTAGCAAGCTCGGTCAGGATTTCAGATTTCTTAGAACCTGAAGACTTCTCTGCTTGGGAAATGCTTGCACGCATTGAAGCTACTTCCGCATTACTTAGCTCTTTGTCTCGGGCAAGCTGATCTACGTAAGCTTTAGCAAGCGCATAGGTTGTTGGCCAGGTATATTTTGGCTGACCCTGTGCGTTCAGGTAATCAAGCTTTACAGATTTGGCCGCATCAATTTCATTTTGGGTAAGCAGTGGGTTTGGTGACAACTCAAAAATGTCCATTCCACGAGCTATTTCAGAGTTCACAATAACTCCGTTGTACCAGTACACTGACCAGCTTCCGCCCATCTGCATACGGGTTGAATCAACAGGTCCTCGATCGTGGTACGCAATCTCTATCGGGTTGGAAACGTCAGTCCAGTCAAAGACAGAAATTCCGCCCTGATACCAAGACTGTACCATAATATCACGGCCCGGGACTGGAATCATAGATCCATTATGAGCCACACAATTTTCTTGTTCAGTTTGTGGAGCCGGTAATTTATAATAGCTCTCAAACTCCATTTTGTTGTCCTCATTGATAGTGAACAAAGCATTTGCTCCCCATTCGTAAGGATCCGTTTCACGGCATTTTGGCTGTCCGCCACCGCCCCACTCATCTGTGAACAGAACTTTAGAACCGTCATTACTGAAGGTAGCTGAATGCCAGTATGAGAAGTTAGAATCTGCAACTGCGTCAATTCGCACAGGGTTAGCAGGGTCAGAAATATCAAGCAGTAGTCCGTATCCCTCGCATGCACCACCAGCTAAACCGATTTCAGGATATAAAGTGATGTCATGGCACTGATCGGGGCCTCGCTGTACACCTTCCTCTTCTTCGTCATTTCCACCAAACTGTTGATCCATCATGGCTTGGAGATTTTCTCTTAGGAAAGTACTGTCAGCAGCATTCGGCTCTGCACCTTCGCCTCTGTTTTGCTGAGCAATATTCTGAAGAACTGGAGTCAGAAATCTACTTGGAACGATTCGTTCGCGACCAAAATATACAGCTGTAAAAGCACCTGCATCTTTAGCATCCTGTAAAGCTTGTCGGTCAGCCGGAGCCATACCGTGTGTAGGAGCTTCAGTAAGGTTTTCAAAAATTCGAGGTGAGCTTACAATAGCTGCTTCTTCAGGATTATTGAGAGGTACCTTAATAACTTCAATCCTAAACAAAGCTGAATTCGGATCTTCATCAGGGGAAGCGGCAGAACATCCGGGAAGCTCTTCATCTGGACGAACCGGAGCAGAACCGGAAACATAAACATATACATTCTCGTCGTCTTCAGGATCTTTCAACACGGAGTGTGTATGAGATCCACGGCAAGTCTGAACGTTTGCTACATACTCTGGCTGCTCGATATTGGTAATATCAAAAATACGAATACCACGCAGGCGTTCTTCACTTACTGTTTCGTCAACACCTTCGGTACCGCAATCAATACGGCCGCCAAGTCCTTCACCGGAAACAAACATCAAGTTTCCGAATACAGAAACATCACTTTGCGATGCCGGACACAGATAATCAGTAACTAACGAAGGTGAACGAGGGTTGGAAATATCCCAAATCATCACTCCATTATAATTTCCCTGAAAAACATAATTGTCACGGAAAGCCAGGTCAGAATTAGTTACACCAATAAAGTCATCAGTAGGAGGTGTTTGAGATAACATATTCAGGTTCCAGGTTGCTTCCTGGGCATCAAATAGTCCGGCCTTCAATCCTACACGGGGATCAGGGGATGGCGGTGAAGCCTCAGTTACGGGCTTTGGTTCAATAGACGGCATCATGCTTGAAGCATCATCATCCATCATAGAAGAGGATGTACATGCGGCAGCGCCCATAAGCACTGACAGCATAAGCGTTAAAAATAGTTTCGATCTAGTCATAGGTAGTTGTACTGGGTTAGAGTTAATTATATTCTATTGTTGGGTAGAGGCTGTAATTTGGTCGAGCATGAGTTGCATCCTTTCAATTTCAGTTCGCTGATCTACCTGAATTTCGGAGGCTATTTTAAATGAAGCATCGTCTAAAGCAGCACCATCGGTATCAAAAAGTTTGGTAACCATGGTTACCGCTCCTTTATGATGAGCAATCATATATTTGAGAAACAGCCGATCAAATTCCTGCCCTTTAGCCTCACTAAGTTCTTTGAGCTGTGCCGGAGATAACATCCCGGCCATATTGGTGTGATCCATTTTCATGTGATCTTCACCGAGACCATGAATCATTAGATTCAGTCCATTAATATGAACTTCAGGAACCGGCTGGTCACGATCGCGCAGCCATGTTTGCATGGACTTAATTTCATCTTTTTGTGCATTGATAATTCTTGAAGCAAGCGTTTGCACCTGTGGGCCTGCATTATTTTCCGGAGCCAGCCTTGACATAATTAATGCCTGGGCATGGTGAGCTATCATTCCGGTCATAAATTTCACATCCGCTTCCGTGAAATTCATCTTGGCGCTATCCTGACGAGCCCAATACAACTCCTCCATTTCAGCGGCACTCATACCCGAATTTGATGAAGTAGTTTCTGAGTTCGTTGATGATTCCTCTGTTGAGGCTTGCTCTGTAGATTTACAGGCCGATAAACCAGCTACTACAATCACAATGAAGCTGATTTTGAATAGTTTACTTATAAAACTGCTATGCATTTTCTTGATTTCTGTCCTTTAACTTTCTAAACATCTCTCCACTAACCATGCTTATAATAAGAGCATTCAGGGTGAAAAACCATCAGCAAATGTAAATGCTCTAATCAAGTACTCATCATTTTAGTCACAAAACTTTAGTTCTTTAACCAAGCTGATCTACGGTCTTTTTTCTTTTTATCTGCTTTTGAATTTAGCTCCGTCTTTAAGCTTGGGTCTTCAGTCAAAGTAACGTTTACCGTCTTCTCTTCTCCCCAACGGCTAAAGGTGATGGTGACTTCATCTCCCGGCTTGTAGTTGTCAAGGATCTCATCCACACTTTCAACATCGCTGAGTTTAGTTCCTGCAATTGCCGTAATCTCGTCTTCAGACTCTATTCCCACATCATAAATGGGTGAACCCATAATGGCATTGGACTCCAAACTCCCGACTCCTTCCTCAATTTCAATATCCGTTCCCAGCGAAGCCTTACCCGGATTGGCTTTTGTCAAATTCACCCCAACATTTGCCAGAAGCTTTTGGTAGTCCGGCACTTTGCTGTCAAAAATGAAATTATCGAAGAACTGAATCGCAAAACTATCATTCACATATTCTGAAAGAGTAGCCTGAATATCACGAACCGAATAAGGCACTTCGGTTTTACCAAACTTTTGCCACATCATTTTCATGAAATCATCCAGATTCTTACCGTCATCTAAACTTCGTAAGGAAAGATCCAGCGCTAGACCTAACACGCTTCCATAGGTGTAATACGAAATAAAGGTATTGTCTTTGTTTTGAGGATCGACGGAAGTAGCTGCATCAACAAATGGAGCCTGATAACTCATTTCAATAGGATTAGAAAACTGTCGTGCCGGATTATTAATCACGTAATTCAACCCGCGATCTAATCCCTCGATATATTCTTCATCTTCGTTGATTCCCGCCCGGGCTAAAATAAGTCCGGTGTAGTAGCTGGTAAAGCCTTCCGCAAACCAAAGCTCACCGCTCATATTCGCTTCTTCAAAATCAAAGGGCTCAAGGCTGGCTGGACGGATTCGCTCTACATTCCACGCATGCACAAACTCGTGAGAGATCGTACCTATACTTGTATTTGCGAGAGGCTCATCTAAATCTTTTGAGTTCGTGACAATCGTAGAATTCCGATGCTCCATCCCGTCTCCACTGGCATTCGGCATATAGCAATTCAGAAATACATATTCCCCATAATCGAAATCCGGAAGCTCCCCGAATACGGCTTCCTGAGCTTTTACAATCGCCATTACTTTTCCGAAATATTCATCTACTTCTTCGTCTGATGCCGGAGTATGGAGGGCCATTTTTATGGTTTGTCCGTTTAGTTGCTCCTGTCGTTCATGAAAGTCAGCAATCTCGACCGGACTATCTAAAAAGTAGTATAAATCAGGAGCGTAATATGTAGTTCCTTTGAGTGGTTTGAGTTGAGTCGCTATCTTCCATTCTAAATCTTCCCGAACATCAAAAGTAATTTCAATCGGGCGATGACCATAATCTCTCGCCCATGCAAAAGTCGCCGGCATATTGAGGTGCGCATGCGTTTCATCAACCTGTGAGTAGGTTCCATCTCCACGATTCGCAAAAAGGGTGTATTCAAACTTCACGGTTCCATCATGTCCGCTTACATTCCATTGGTGAGGATTTGGTCGGGTGACTTCCAGCTCATTCCCTTCACTATCTGTCGCCTTTACTCCGTATACATTTTTTGCAAATTCATGCAGGGCGTATCTGCCGGGTGAAGTTCTACTCATTCGAACTTCCAATACTTTGTTTTCGAGATTGGTAAAAGTAACAGATATTTCCGCTTCGTGATGAACAGCGTTATCGAAGGAGATCTCGTAGTTGGTGGTAGTCTGTGCGGTAAGTGATAAGGTGAGGAGTGATATAGTGAGCGTTAGCAGAACTTGTCTCATGACGAAATTTTGAGATTAGAATTGGATGGAAGGAATATGAAGAGGAATCAAAAGAGGTGCAATACTGAATAAAGAAAACGGATTAGAACACAGATAACGCTGATTATACTGATAGTCACTGATCTTTTATCCATTTTTAATATATCTGTGATTATCCTTCAATCTGTGTCACCCGCGTTCCATATCATTATCATTACTTATCCTCTAGCCAGGAATACGGGTAGCTTGGATCATCTAACCGCATGGCTTCTTCCGTCACATACATCGGATGGAAGGTATCGATCATCACGGCATATTCGTCGGTTTCTTCGGCTCCGATGCTTGCTTCTGCTTTTCCGGGTTGCGGTCCGTGGGGAATGCCTCCGGGATGCAGGGTGATATCTGCATAACCAATTCCTTTTCGGCTCATGAAGTCGCCTTCCACATAATAGATCATCTCGTCTGAATCGACGTTAGAGTGGTTATAGGGCGCCGGAATGGAATCGGGATGATAATCAAACTTGCGTGGACAGAAACTGCATACCACATAATTATGCCCACGGAAAGTTTGGTGAACTGGAGGCGGCTGATGGATGCGGCCGGTAATCGGTTCAAAATCTTTGATGTTGAAAATCCACGGATACAAGTAGCCATCCCAACCAACCACATCGCAAGGATGATGATCAAAAGTGTAGTGATGGAACCGGCCATCTTTTTTAATTCGTACTTCAAATTCACCTTCTTCAGGATGAAAAAGTTGCTCAGAAGGCAACCTGAAATCCCGTTCACAAAACGGAGAGTTCTCCATGAACTGTCCCATTTCAGAAAGGTATCTCTTAGGGAAATCGATAGGCCCGGTTGATTCAGCAAACAAAAACCGATTTTCATCCGTCTCAAAATTCATTTGATACGTTGTGCCTCTTGGGAGAAAAATATAATCGCCATAGCCAAAATCGAGACGGCCAAATACGGACTGAACATGCCCTTCACCTTCGTGAATAAAGAGCAGTTCATCATGCTCTCCATTGCGATAGAAGTAATCCATATTTCCGGTCGGCCGAGCCGTTCCAATCTGAATATCATTATTAAACATCAGCACTTTCCGTCCGGTGATGGGATCTCCCCCTGCCGGAATATCTTTCGTTTTCAGCAACCGGTGCCGCAGTGTTTTCTCATCTGCTTTCTTAACGGATATTTCTGCCCCTTCCTCAATTTTCAGCACCCGCGTTGGCATGTGATGATGATAAAGCAGCGAGCTATTCCCATGAAACCCTTCTGCTCCGAATAACTCCTCGGTGTACAGCTCACCATCCGGCCGGCGAAATATGGTATGACGTTTATGCGGAATCTTTCCTAATGCGTGGTAATACATAATGTTAAATTTTGAATTTTAAATGTTAAATGGCTTGATGTCCATTTAACATTCAACATTTAGGCATTTAAAATTTATCAGAGATTTCCTCGAGCGTCTTGTTCGCGTTCGATGGCTTCGAAGAGGGCTTTGAAGTTTCCTTTTCCAAAACCTCGGGCTCCTTTTCGCTGGATAATTTCAAAAAACAGTGTTGGCCGATCTACAACCGGTTTTGTGAAAATCTGAAGCAGATAGCCTTCGTCATCGCGATCAACCAGAATGCCCAGTTCTTCGAGTTTTTCGGTAGGCTCATCAATTTCACCAACCCGATCTTCCAGTTCCTCATAATAAGTAGTAGGCACTTTCAGGAATTCAACACCACGATCTCGGAGTTTGGTAACGGTGTCAATAATATCTCCGGTTAATAAAGCCACGTGCTGCACGCCGGGGCCTTCAAAGAAATCCAGGTATTCTTCAATTTGAGATTTCTTTTTGCCATCAGCCGGCTCGTTGATGGGGAATTTGATCATTCCCCGTCCGCCGGCCATCACACGACTCATCAAAGCAGAATATTCAGTAGAAATATCTTTGTCATCAAAGCTGATGTATTGGGTAAAGCCAAGTACGTCTCTGTAAAACGCTACCCAGTCATCCATTTTACCCAATTCTACATTTCCTACGCAATGATCAACAAACTCCACCCCAACCGATTCTGTTTTAACTAAGCTTTCTTTGGGTTGAAATCCCGGCATAAAAAGCCCTTTATAGTTTGAACGATCAATAAAGGAGTGAATGACATCTCCGTACGTTTTTATGGCTGCTTTTCGGATGGTGCCGTGCTCATCTTTCAAATCATGAGGCTCCAATACTGGCTCTGCTCCACGCTTCACCGATTCGTTAAACGCTCGGTCCACATCCTCTACATGCATGGCTATATCTTTGATTCCATCACCGTGTTTATTCGTGAATTTCGCGATGGGTGAGTTACTGTTGAGAGGAGCTGAAAGTACAAACCGGATATTTCCCTGTTCCAAATAATAGGACGCCCGATCACGGATACCCGTTTCCAACCCGGAGTAGGCTTTCAATTCAAACCCAAAAGTCGTGATGTAAAAGTGAGCCGCCTGCTTAGCGTTGTTCACATAATGTTCTACATAATCGACGTCCTGAAGGCCCAGGTGATCATCAAATTTCTCTTCAACCGGTCGTTTGAGCGTATCTTGTTGGTCAGCCATTTTCTTACTTTCTTAAAAATTCGTTTCAGAAGTCCTGCTCTCAGAATTTCTATGAGTTTTAGGGTATATTCTGAATGATTATAATATTCGTAATGTTTAATTTACGAAATAAAAAAGCGCTTCCACATGGAGAATCAAGAAAAGTTAGACGAATTTCAAGCTCGCATCGATGCGGGAGAAAAAATTGAACCCAAAGACTGGATGCCGGAACGGTATCGCCAGCAGTTAATTCGGATGATGAGTCAGCATGCTCACTCCGAAATTGTAGGGATGCTCCCAGAAGGCAACTGGATTGAACGAGCTCCTTCTTTAAAAAGAAAGCTGGTGCTCCTGGCTAAAGTTCAGGATGAAGCCGGTCACGGACTTTATTTATACAGCGCTACCGAAACTTTAGGTATTGAACGCGACGAACTTGTTGATCAATACCTTTACGGCAGTGCCAAATATTCCAGCATATTCAATTACCCAACTATGACCTATGCCGATATTTGCGCCATAGGCTGGCTTGTTGATGGTGCTGCTATTGTCAACCAAACTATGTTGGCACGTTCTTCTTATGGACCTTATTCCCGTGCAAATGTTCGTATCTGTAAGGAAGAAAGCTTTCACAAGAAGCAGGGATACGAGATGTTAGCCAAGATGGCTGATGGAATCCCTGAGCAACAAAAAATGGCTCAGGACTCTGTAAATCGCTGGTGGTGGCCAAGTCTTATGATGTTTGGTCCACACGATTCTGATTCCCCAAACAGCGCTGAGCTTATCAAGTGGCAAGTGAAATTGAAAACCAATGATGAACTTCGACAGCATTTTGTTGACCGTATGGTAATGGAAGCTGAAGCAATCGGAGTAACTCTTCCCGATCCGGATTTAGAGTATAATGAAGAAAGTGGTCACTGGGAGTTTGGCGAAATTCCATGGGATGAATTCTGGAACGTAGTCAAAGGTAATGGTGTGATGAATCGACAGCGCATCAAAGACCGCAGAGCTGCTCATGAAAATGGCGAATGGGTTCGGGAAGCGGCGAATGCTTATGCCCGCAAGAAGAAACTGAGCCAGGAAAAGGCGTCCTGATTTACGTAATTAATTCCTCGTTGTCATCCCGGACTTGATCCGGGATCTGGGTTAATTCAGATGCTGAATCAAGTTCAGCATGACGACTTAATTTCATAACAAGTTTTAATGTCAGACAATAACGAACATAAAGACAATTGGCCTCTGTGGGAGGTTTTCACTCAACCTAAATCGGGAAAACCCCATGAGCATGCCGGCAGTTTACATGCTTCTGATAAAGAAATGGCTCTTCAAAACGCCAGAGATACTTATGCCCGCCGAAATGAAGGGGTGAGTATCTGGGTGGTTGAATCAAAGCACATCACGGCTTCAACACCGGATGATATGGGGCCTTTCTTTGATCCGGCCAATGACAAGCCTTATCGACATCCTCAATTTTACAGTGTACCAAGAGCCGTTAAGAAAAGATCATGAGTACAGCGACAGAAAAATTGACCAAACAAGAAGCTTTTCTAACTTATTTATTAAGACTGGCTGACGACCGACTAATTCTGGGACAGCGAAACGCCGAGTGGTGCGGACATGGGCCTCAACTTGAGGAAGATTTAGCATTGGCGAACATCTCTCTCGATTTAATTGGTCATGCCACTGCTCTGTATGAATATGCTGCAGAAATTGAGGATGAAGGTCATGACGAAGATTATTTTGCCTACTTTAGGGACGACCGGGACTTTACCAACCTGCAGCTTTGTGAATTGCCAAAAGGTGATTTCGGGTTTACAATTGCGCGACAGTTTTTATTCAGCGCTTTCAGCTATTTCCAATATGAAAAATTGAAAGAAGCTAGTGATGAGCAGTTTGCCGGTATGATCAACAAGCACCTGAAAGAGATCAAATACCATCTTCGCCATAGCCGGGAATGGGTTTTACGACTTGGGGACGGAACCGAAGAAAGTCACGAGCGTATTCAGGAATCCTTTGACGAACTTTGGATGTATCTCGGAGAACTCTTCTATATGGATGAAGTTGACGAGTTAATGATTAAAGAAGGAATCGGTATTGATTCTTCGACATTCAAAGATGACGTAAAAAAGTTAATTGATGAAACCTTGACCGAAGCAACATTAGATATTCCCGATTGGGATCAATTTATGATGACCGGAAGCCGCAAGGGAATTCACACCGAGCACCTTGGTCATCTATTAGCCCAAATGCAGTTTCTAAGACGCTCCCAACCCGATGCAGAGTGGAAATAATTTATTAGTGTTGAGTAGTGAGATTTGAGTACTGAGTTTTCCAAGTCTCAAACTCACTACTCAATACTAAAATCTCACTACTAATATGATCCTTCAAACACATACCGAAGAGCAAATTTGGGACTACCTTAAAGAAGTTACTGATCCAGAGATTCCGGTGTTGAATATTGTGGAGATGGGAATTGCTCGCAAAGTTGAGATTGATAGCGATCAGGTTTTAGTTAAAATCACCCCCACCTACTCCGGCTGTCCGGCAATGAATGCCATTGAGAAGCTTGTGAATGAAAAACTGGAAGAACGAGGCGTCCAAGACTTCAAAGTAAAACTGGATTTCGCCGAAACCTGGACGACTGACTGGATGACTGAAGAAGCCAAAGCCAAACTTAAGGATTATGGTATCGCTCCTCCCGAAAAAACAGAAGAAGAAGGCGATTTCCTGAAAAGCCTATCCAGCACTAAAGTTATTCCCTGCCCTTTTTGTGAATCTTTTGATACAAAATTGGTGAGTCAATTTGGGTCAACAGCTTGTAAGTCTCAATATTTTTGTGATAATTGCGATCAACCTTTTGAACACTTCAAATGTATTTAGAATGAGGGTATTATTCGTCACCTTCCTCATAGTGATTTGCACTACTTCTGCACATGCCCAACTCATGCATTCCCCATCTACTTTGAGTACGGATAGCCTTTCAACAGAATTTTCATTTATTCCGAATGACTATCTTTCATTTCATCCAGACTATACAGTTTCAACCAGTTTTCAGGAAAATTATAAGTTTAGTAAAGCGCTCAAAACCACCGGGTGGCTGCTAAAAGATATACTCCTGAGAAATAAGTTTGATGGTACCGGATTCTATCCACACACCAGCAGATTAAACGTTGACACCTACACTGTTACCGAGTACAATTCCTTGTACAGGAACTACCCTTTTTCTAACTAACCGAAAACCTCCTGCTTATTTATGAGTGATTCTATGATCCTTTCTAATTTAGCAAACGGTGTTTTTACCATTACGCTGAGCCGGCCCGATAAACTCAACAGCTTCAATTTTGAAATGGCCGATCAGCTTAAGGAGGCCTTGATGGAAGCGGAATCCAATGATGAAGTTCGGTGCGTTTTACTTACCGGAGAAGGCCGTGCTTTTTGTGCCGGACAAGATTTGGCTGAAGCCACCGAAGTTTCGGATGATCCCGATCGTGATTTAAGTGAAATTGTTCATCACACTTACATTCCCATTATCAAAGGAATTCGGGAGCTGGAAAAGCCGGTCGTTTGTGCTGTAAACGGAACAGCGGCGGGTGCCGGAGCCAACATTGCTCTGGCTTGTGATATTGTAATAGCCAGTGAAGATGCTAGATTCATTCAATCCTTCTCGCAAATTGGACTTATCCCTGACAGCGGAGGAACGTACATCTTACCTAGGTTGATCGGACTGGCACGAGCTACTGCATTGACCTTTCTGGGTGAAAAAGTATCGGCTAAAGAAGCCGTTGAAATGGGGATGATCTGGAAATCTTATCCTGCTGATCAGTTCCTGAAAGAAGCTAAATCCATTGCTACAAAATTAGCCAAAATGCCTACCAAAGGATTTGGACTTACAAAACGAGGTTTTAATGCCGGCTTCTCCAACGATCTGGAATCCCAGATGCAGCTGGAAGCCAAGCTCCAGGCGGAAGCTGGAGAAACTCATGATTATAACGAAGGCGTTCAGGCTTTCATTGAAAAACGAAAACCTGAATTCAACGGTAAATAAATCTCCAGAAATGAATATTGAATTATCACCCAAGCTCAACGCACTTCTCATAATTGAAGAAGTCTTTCTGTTTATAGGATCAGTCTTGCTCTTCGGTCTTACCACAGAATACTCTTGGTGGATGTATGTTTTATTGTTTTTCCTTCCGGATATATCCTTTGCAGCCTATCTTATCAACACCAAAACCGGGGCGTTTTTCTACAACCTGCTTCATCATAAAGGCTTAATGGTTGGGTTAATCCTTCTTGGATATTTCACTCAACTTCCGCTATTACTAACCATAGGAATTGTATTCTTTGGACACTCCTGCTTTGACCGGATTTTCGGATATGGTTTAAAGTTCGATGATAATTTCAAACACACGCATCTCGGATACCTAAATCAGGCTAAGAAAACTTAGATATTAAACTCTGAAATTCGGGCTGTATTCCGCTTCATAATCCTTATCTTGGAAGCGATTTTTCAGACGATAAACAACGATATTTACTTATGATTAAAGACGATGCTAAAATTGGTGTAGTAGGTGCAGGCACAATGGGAACCGGAATTGCGCAGGTTGCGGCTACTCAAGGTCACCACGTTTATTTGTATGATGCCTATCCCGGTCAACTTGAAAAATCAAAAGCGGGACTGGAAAGTATCCTTGCCCGTCAGGTTGAGAAAGAGCGAATGACTCAGGATGAAGTAGATGGCATTTTAGGCCGAATCGACTTTGTCGACAACATTACCAAGTTTGGTGAATGTGGTTTCGTGATTGAAGCTATTATCGAAGATCTGGATGTTAAAAAAGATACCTTTGCTCGTTTGGAAGGCATTGTTTCCAAGGATTGTGTGCTCGCTTCCAACACCTCATCCCTTTCCGTGGCAGCCATATCTGCAGCCCTTAAAAAGCCCGGCCGATTTTTAGGTGTTCACTTTTTCAATCCTGCTCCTTTAATGAAATTGGTGGAAGTTATTCCGGGAATTGCTACCGATGATGATGTCTTCAACGCAACAAAAACATTTATCAAAAGCTGGGACAAAATCACGGTCTCCGGAAAAGACACTCCCGGTTTTGTTGTGAATCGTGTTGCGCGTCCGTTTTACGGAGAAGCACTTCGTATTTACGAAGAAGGCATCGCTGATGCCGCTACCATCGACTGGGCCATGAAAGAAATTGGCGGCTTTCGAATGGGGCCTTTTGAACTGATGGATTTGATAGGTCACGATGTAAATTATGAAGTGACCAGCACCGTTTTTGAATCTTTTTATTATGATCCGAGATTTAAACCCTCCTTTGCTCAGAAAAGAATGGTGGAAGCTGGGTGGCTTGGTCGAAAATCAGGACGTGGGTTTTATGATTATCGGGAAGGAGCAAAAAATCCAGAACCTAAAAAAGATCAGGAGCTCGGAGAAACCATCTTTAACCGTATCCTTACTATGTTGATCAACGAGGCTTGTGATGCTGTGTTTATGAATATTGCTTCCGTTGAAGATGTGGATTTAGCTATGCAGAATGGCGTAAATTATCCAAAAGGGTTACTGAAATGGGGCGATGAAATTGGACTCAAGAATGTACTCGACCAAATGACAGCTCTTCAGGTTACATATCGGGAAGATCGATATCGGCCAAATCCGTTGCTGAAGAAGAAGGTAGCTGAACAAGAGAATTTTTATGAGTGAAAAAACTATCAGCTATCAGACTTCAGCTTTCAGTTAAATTCTATTTTCGAATAGTTTAAGCGTCCGCTTGGACCAAGACTGAGAGCTGAAGACTGAAAGCTTCAACCAAACACCTATGAGTAAAGAAATCCACCCTATAACCAACCAGATGCTATCCAACGATCCCTTCTCACAATGGATGGGAGTTGAAGTTATTGAATCCGAGCCTGGATATTGCAAAATTTCAATGGAAGTCCGGGAAGAAATGACTAACGGATTTGGAGTTTGCCATGGTGGAATTACCTTTTCATTAGCTGATAGCGCTCTTGCTTTCGCTTCTAATTCTCGAGGCTCAATTTCGCTGGCTTTAGAGAACAACATAAACTTTACCAAGAAAGTATCAGTTGGTGATATACTGGTTGCTGAGACCGAAGAACTCCAAAATGGCCGGACGATTGGTGTTTATAAAGTGAAGGTGGTAAATCAGAATGAAGAGCTGGTTGCTGAGTTCAGGGGAACGGTTTATAGGACCGGGAAGAGTCATAGTACTTAGTAGTGAGATTTTAGTATTTAGTATTTTTAGATATGCATCAATTCAAAGAATTATCAGTTTGGAAAAAAGCAGTAGATCTTGCTACCGATGTATATTCGCATACTAAAAACTTTCCTTCTGAGGAGAAATTTGGGCTTACTTCACAGATCAGAAGAAGCGTAGTTTCCATCAGCTCAAATATTGCCGAAGGTGCTGGTAGAAAATCCAAAAAAGAATTCAAGCACTTTCTGAATATTGCATACGGATCTGGATCAGAACTAGAAACTCAATTATTGATAGCAAAAAACTTAGGTTTTTTGAGTAACGAAAATTATACGTCTCTATCAGAAATGATCACTGAAATACAAAAAATGATTTATTCTCTATCTAATTCATTAAAGTAGAGACTCAATACTAATTACTATTATCTAAATACTATGGATGCATATATCATAGACGGAATCAGAACTCCCATTGGAAAGCTAAAAGGGGCTTTGTCCTCCATTCGAGCCGATGATCTCGCTGCGATTCCCATTAAGGAACTCATCAAAAGAAATCCGGAAATTGACCTTGAAGCGATTGAGGATGTGATTTTTGGATGTGCAAACCAGGCTGGGGAAGATAACCGAAATGTTGCACGCATGGCTTCATTATTGGCTGGAATTCCTGTTTCTGTTCCGGGTGAAACGGTGAACCGATTATGTGCCTCGGGAATGAGTGCCACTGTGAAAGCCTACCATGCCATCAAAGCTGGAGAAGGGGATCTTTTTATTACGGGCGGAGTGGAGCATATGACACGCGGACCGATGGTCTTAGGTAAAGGCTCTTCACCCTACTCCGGAACGACGGAAATGCACGATTCTACTTTTGGCTGGCGATTCATCAACCCAAAAATGGATGAAATGTATGGTACCGACGGAATGGGCACTACCGCTGAAAATGTTGTCGAGATGCATAAAATCAGCAGGGAAGATCAGGATAAGTTTGCAGCTTGGAGTCAACAGAAAGCAGGTGCTGCACGGGATTCCGGAAGACTCGCTAAAGAAATTGTACCTGTTGAAATTCCACAAAGAAAACAAGACCCGATACTATTTGAGCACGACGAATTCATGCGCCCGGATACTACTGCTGAAGTTTTAGGAAAACTTCGACCCGCATTCAAAAAAGACGGTTCCGTAACAGCCGGAAATGCATCGGGCTTAAATGATGGTGCCGGAGCTTTATTGGTCGCATCCGGTCAAGCCGTCAAAGACTTCAGTCTAAAGCCAAAAGCACGAATCGTGGCTCATGCTGTTTCTGGAATTGAACCGAGAATTATGGGATTAGGTCCGGTGGAAGCAGCTCAAAAAGTTTTAAAAAGAGCAGGCATGAAATTGGAAGACATGGATGTAATTGAGTTAAATGAGGCCTTTGCCGGACAGTCGCTCGGTGTAACCCGAATGCTGGAAATGGACGATAATGATCCCCGACTCAACCCAAATGGCGGAGCTATTGCATTGGGACATCCACTTGGAATGACCGGTCAGCGATTGTTACAGACAGCCACTGTTGAACTTCACGAGAAAGAATCACACAAATATGCGCTTTGTATGCTTTGTGTTGGAGTTGGACAAGGAATGGCTGTAATCCTCGAAAAAACATAATTATCTACCGCAGAGAGCGCAGAGTTTTCGCAGAGCTCGCTAAGAATTGCTCTGCGAACTTTGCGGAGCCTTAGCGCTCTTTGCGGTTCAAAAAATGGTTCTCTATGGCAATTTATGAGTTCAATAGCTACAAACCGGTCGTTCATAAGTCGGCCTTTGTACATCCACAGGCTGCGGTAACCGGAAATGTGATTATTGGGAAAGATGTGTACATCGGTCCTGGAGCAGCTATTCGTGGAGACTGGGGAAAAATTGTGATCAAAGATGGATGTAATGTTCAGGAAAATTGCACCATCCATATGTTTCCCGGAGTGACAGTCACTTTAGAAGAAAGTGCGCATGTGGGGCACGGAGCTATCATTCATGGAGCGCATCTTGGGAAGAATTGTCTGATTGGAATGAATGCCGTCATCATGGATAACGTGATAATTGGAAAAGAATCCATAGTCGGGGCATTGGCATTTGTGCCTGAAGGAATGGAAATTCCTGAACGAAAGGTAGTTGTGGGTAATCCTGCTAAAATCATTAAGGATGTTACCGATGAAATGGCTTCTTGGAAATCAAAAGGAACTGAATTATATAGACAACTTCCCGGCGAATTACATGAGACCTTAAAAGAATGTGAACCGCTACGCGAAGTTCCAGAGGATCGGAAAGATCAGGAAATGGGATATGAAAACTGGTCAAAAATTAAGAACAAAGAGTAATGGGTTTTTTTAAGAACGATAAAAAAGGCAAGCCGCCTCATACCTGGTATCCTGAAATTCTACACTGGCAAGAAGGAGATCAGGTTTATTGTTGGAATATTGCTAAAGCTATAGGATTAGCGAAAGTTAAGAGCAAAGATATAAGCAAATATATCTCCCCCAACGAAGTAATAGGTAAAGTAACATTTACATATAAGTCTGTGGATGAGAATGGGGAAATCTATTTAACTGATCCGGATGGCATACTCAAGCATTTTGAATTCTGGAGATTTATCAAGTATGCCCAAAATGAGACATTGAAAAGCAAGATGACCGAAGAAAAGCAAAAAGGTTCTAAAGAGTATATGGAGCTGATCAGCAATTTTCAAAAAGCATATACTGAATTAGCAGAATCAGACAATTCAAAATCATATAATTCATGAGTTGGTTTAGAAATGATAAAAAAGGCAAGCCTCCTCATACCTGGTATCCTGAAATGTTGCACTGGAGAACCGGAGATAAAATATTTTGCTGGAATATTGCTAAGGCTATTGGTTATCTGAAAGGTAAATCGAAAGACCTTTACAAGTACATGAGTTCTGTAGAACAAATGTCCGGGGGATTTGGAAAAGGAACTTTTTCATACAAATCGGTGGACGAACAAGGGTTTATTTATTTGGAATATGAAGGAGAAACGGTACAGTTTGAATTCTGGCGCTTTATTAAAGCCGCTGAGAATGAGTCATTGAAAAGCAGAAGGTTGGAATCTGAGGTTAAAGATTCTGAAAACTATATGGAATTGATGAAGACCTTCCAGCATGCTTTTGATGAATTACAAGAATCTGATAATCACCCTAAACGATTAGGCGAACCAACAAAAGGCAAGGAATGAAAGTAACGAGTTACATTGAAGGTAAGTGGCTAGAAAAAGGAACCGAAAAAGATCTTTTCAGCGCGGTTACTAATGAACCGGTTGCTCAAATGGTTGAGGCTGATATTGATTACAAGTCAGCGCTCGAATATGCCCGGAAAGTTGGGGGACCAAAACTTCGTGAGATGACCATCCACGAGCGTGCTTTTGCCATTAAGTTCTTAGGCAAATACCTAATGGAGCGAAAGGAGAAATATTATGAAACCTCCACACAAACGGGTGCCACTCGCAAAGACTCCTGGATTGATATTGAAGGGGGACTTTTAACGGCTTTTGGAATTTCCAGCAAATCCCGTCGCGAACTTTCTGATCTCCCCTGGCATGTTGAAGGAGATACCGAGCGACTTTCCCGAAAAGGGACTTTCATGGGGCAGCATATTTGTGTCCCCCGAAGAGGCGTTGCTGTTCACATCAATGCGTTCAATTTCCCTGTTTGGGGGATGTTGGAAAAGCTAGCGCCGGCTATTATTGCAGGGATGCCCGTTATTGTGAAACCCTCTCCCACGGGAGCTTATTTAGCCTGGGAAGTTTTTAAGGATATGGTTGAATCAGAAATCCTTCCTGAAGGAAGTATACAGTTTATAGCCGCTGATAAACCCGGAGATTTGTTGGATCACCTAAATAGTCAGGATATGGTAGCTTTTACGGGCTCGGCTATAACAGGCAAGAAGCTAAAAGCTCATCCGAATATCATTGCCAATAATGTTCCATTTAATTTGGAAGCTGATTCATTAAACTGCTCGATTTTAGGGGAAGATGTAACTCCCGACATGGAGGAGTTTGATCTCTTTGTGAAGGAAGTCGCACAGGAAATGACCGTTAAAACCGGGCAAAAATGTACGGCTATCCGGAGAACAATCGTACCAAAAGAAAGAGCAGAAGTTGTAATTGAAGCACTGAAATCCCGTCTTGAAAAAACCACCATTGGGGACCCTGCTCAAGAAGATATACGAATGGGTCCATTAGCAAGTGCTGATCAAGCCGACCGGTTTGAAGAGCAGTTGCAACAGCTGGCTGATGTTACGGATACGGTGTATGCTTCAAACAATGAAACTCCCACTGGTGCCTTTACAGAACCACGCATTTTGGTTTGCCACAAACCTATGCAGGTAGATGATGTGCATCGGCTTGAGGCCTTTGGTCCTATGACCACCGTCATGCCCTATTCTTCAACCGATGAGGCTATAGAGCTCGCAAATAAATCAGATGGATCATTGGTTGGCTCCCTTTTTACTGCAGATGATGAGCTGGCTCACAAAATAACGATGGGATGTGCTCCTTACCACGGTCGGTTCATGGTAGTTAACCGGCATTCAGCTAAAGAGTCGACCGGACATGGATCCCCAATTGCTTCTTTGGTTCATGGCGGCCCCGGACATGCCGGAGGTGGTGAAGAATTAGGCGGGGCTCGCGCAGTGCTTCATAACATGCAAAGAATTGCCCTACAGGGATCCCCTACTACACTCCGGAATATTGTAAAGCAACATATTTCAGGAGCAGAAACTACCGAATCGGGCAAACATCCTTTTCAGAAATATTTTGAGGAATTGAAAATTGGGGAAGCTTTTACAACCGATAAAAGAACGGTTACTGATAAAGATGTTGAAGAGTTTGCCGAATTGAGCGGTGATCATTTTTATGCCCATACCGATCCTGATGCTGCATCCCGATCACTTTTCGGGAAGATTGTTGCTCATGGTTATTTCGTGCTTTCGGCTACTGCTGGATTATTTGTGCACCCGGATGAAGGACCTGTGATGTTAAACTATGGATTGGAGAATCTTAGATTTGTAGCTCCGGTTGCTCCCGGCGATACCATTCAGGCAAAACTGATTTTAAAACGAAAGAATGTTCGTCAGCAGAAGAAAGACGATCCATTCCCATTTGGTGTGGTTTACTGGGATGTGGAAGTCACCAACCAGGAAAATGCTCTGGTGGCTGAGTACACGATTTTGACCTTAATGAAGCGGAAACACAAGCTGGATATTGATGAAGAGTAAGTAATTAAAAATTCTGTAAGGATTTCTGGTTTTATGGCTCTTACTGTAAAAGAATTCAGTAGTCAGAATTCTGAAATCAGAATAAACTTGAAACAATGAGAAAACCAGCAAAAACATTTAAAGAATTGATTGTATGGCAAAAAGCACATCAATTTGTATTAGAGACCTATAAATACACTAAGAATTTTCCGAAACATGAACTCTATGGATTGAACTCTCAATTTAGAAGAGCAGCTGTTTCTATACCCGCCAATATTGCTGAAGGGTTTAAAAAGCGCGGAACCAGGGATACTTTGCGGTTCCTAAATATTTCACATGGAAGTTTAGAGGAATGCAGGTACTATATTATCCTTGCTAAGGATTTAAATTATGGAAACACAGATCATTTAAATAACATTATTGAGGAAGTAAGCCGCTTACTTGATGGTTACTATAAAGCTATTCAGAGTTCTGTGTCGTGAATTCTGAATTCCATAGAAGAAATTATAATCATAGCTAAGTCACGAACAAACATGTCAGAAGAAAACGGAGCTGTTAATTTATCGGTAAAGAATAACATTGGGACTATTGAGTTTTATCATCCTAAAGGGAATTCCCTGCCCGGAGCTATTCTCAGGAAGTTGGCTGATACCATCACCAATGCAGGAAATAGTGAAGAAATTCGGGTACTTGTAATCAAAAGTCGCGGAGACGGAGCTTTTTGTGCTGGTGCTTCTTTTGATGAATTGATATCCATTGAGGATTACAATGAAGGCAAAAAATTCTTTATGGGTTTCGCTCATGTTTTGAATGCCATGAAAACCTGCCCTAAGCTTATCATTGTACGAGTGCATGGTAAAACCGTAGGTGGCGGAGTTGGTATAGCAGCAGCAGGAGATTACACCTTTGCTGAAGAAAAAGCCTCCATCAAACTAAGTGAACTTGCCCTTGGGATTGGGCCTTTTGTAGTCGGCCCGGCTGTAGAACGTAAAGTAGGAAAAAGTGCCTTCGCTGCTCTTTCCATTGATGCAACCAACTGGTACGACGCAGAGTGGGCTTACAACAATGGGCTATACAACAAAATCTTTGACTCCACTTATGACATTGATCAGGCTATCAGGGAATTAGCGACACAATTAGCTAATAGTAGTCCTGAAGCTATGCGCGATCTAAAAGCTATTTTGTGGAAAGGATCTGAAGACTGGGATCTTCTGCTGGAACAGCGTGCTGAGATAAGCGGGCGGTTAGTGCTTTCTGATTTCACTAAAAACTTCATCAGAAAGTTTAAAGCAAAAAGCTAGTCAACGGGTGTTACTTTGGAAAAGTGATTTCGATTTTAGCTCCCTTGCCTTCACTCACAGTGAGATCTCCATATATCTGTTCTGAAAGTGATTGAACCAGAGTGAGACCGAGTGAAGGCCTTGTGTTGGTTAAAATCCCGTTCGGCATTCCGATCCCATTATCCTCTACACAGAGATAATACAGGCCATCTTTTTCTTTGAATATTACTTCTACCTCTCCTTCCTCTACATTCGGGAAAGCATGCTCAAAAGCATTTGAGATTAGTTCATTAAGAACGAGTCCGCATGGGATAGCTTTGTTTACATTCAGTTTTTCAATCTCTACAAAGTGTTTTACCGTGATTTCTTTATCAATAGCTTTAAGTGATCCGGACACATTCTTTATCAGATCTTCAACAAATTCCTGAATGTCCACATCCGCAAAATTCATGCTTTTATACAATTTCTCATGAATTGAAGACATGGTCTTTATTCGAAGTCGGCTGTTCTCAAGTGCGGCTTTTGCCTTACCATCTTTCATTTGCCAGGACTGCAGTTCCAACAGACCGGAAACTACGGCCATATTGTTTTTCACCCGGTGGTGGATTTCTTTAATCAGCACTTCTTTTTCGTCAACAGCAGATTGCAAATCTGCCGTTTTGATTTCAACCAGTCCCTCCAATTTCTTTTTCTCTCTTACATTGATATAAGTCTTTAATAAGAAAAATGCCGTTCCCCCGATCAGTGATATCATCAATAAAATAAACCACCAGCTAGACCAAAATGGTTTAGCGATATTAATGGTGATTGTAGATACCATCTCACTCCAATCCGAACTGGTCGATTTAGACATGACGGAAAAAGTATATTCACCAGGATTTAAGTTTGTGTAAACAGCCTCCCTTTTATCAAATTCTGTATCCCAATCCTCGTCAAAGCCAGCAAGCCTGTGTCGGTAGAAAATGCGGTTAGGGTCTTTGTACGAAACAGCCCCATATTCGATTTCTATATTATTTTGATTGTAATCGAGGTTTATTTCGGATACTTCTTTGGTTGAAGTTTCTTGATTATAGACTGCTTCACCATTTACAATCACCCTTCTAATAAAAGTTTGGGGCGCTCTATTTCTAATTTGGGTAGGTTTAACATCCGGCTCATACTTTAACAGCCCTTCCCTTGCTGTACCAAACCATAGGTTTTCATCCGGACCAATTACAGCAGCGGCTCCATTAAACTCCAACCCTTTTCCATAATCCTGTAGTGAAAAGTGAACTTTGTCCATTTGTCCGTTTTCATACCAACTCTCTACATCGTAGTAATTGATCCCGGCATTGGTACCTTGCCAAAGCCCACCATCATCATCAAACAACAGTGAAATAGTCTCCGGTAGGAATAGTTCATCAGCTTCAAAAAATTCAATCTTCTTAGAATCCCATGATTCCCCATAACTCTTAATTACGGATAAGCCTTTGTTGGTACCCACCCAGATATTGCCTCTGCCATCCTCTTTGACCTCATATATACTTGGGCCTTTTAATCCATTTTCTTCGTTGTAATAAATAAATTCTGTGCCATCAAATTTGGCCAAACCACCTTCTGTTCCCAACCAGATATTGCCTTTGCTGTCTTTATAAACCAGGTTTACATACGACTCCCAGTATTCGTCGCTAGGCTTAAACTCTTTTACTTCCCCATTGCTATAATTCAGCAGTAAATTCTCTGTACCAATCCATACCTCTCCATTTTCGTCAACATCAATATCGTTTATATAGTAATAGTAAAGAGGGGCCAATAATGATGACATGCTGTAACTTTCCCCATCAAATTCCAGCAGCCAATAATCATAAGTTAGCAACAAAAGATTTCCATTGGGAAGCTCCTCGATGTCCCAAATTTCATCCTCCACGTCCGTACCACCTATTTTATCAGGAATAGGATATGAGTTAAAAACTCCGTTGCGATAGCTACCCAGCCCTCCATCCTTACCAAACCACATGGTTCCATCATCCGCCACAAGTATGCTATATATACCGCCAGAATTTACGTCTGAGCTTTCTCCATAGAACATAAACTGCTTGTCCTTAAAGATGCTGACTCCATTCCCATCCGTGGCTACCCAAATAGCTCCATCATCCGCCTTTATTAATCGGTAGATGTAATTACTACTCAAACCATTCTTCTTTGTGATGTGTGTGTAGCTTTCCCCATCAAACCAATATAGCCCTCGCCTTTCGGTACCTATCCAGATTAAACCGTCATCATCCTGATTAACATTGTAGACATATGCTAATCGCTCCCCGTTTATTTCTTTGATGGTACTCAATTCATTATCAGGGCTGATGAGTGTAATTCCGTCACTTGTTGGAATCCAAATGGTTTTGTCGGAAGCTTCAAAAACCTGATAGGCTGCTCCGCCACTCAATCCATCCTTAGAAGTCCAGGCCTGCTGAATCCCTTCCCCTTCATCATATACTGCTACCCCATTCATGGTAGCAATCCAAGCCTCGTTGTCTCGTAAAAATTGGATATCCCAGATCTGATTACTTGGGAGCCCGTTTAGGGTGTCTAAAGCAGTAAATGAAGAATCACTCCAAATCTGAACACCGTGAGCGTTTGTACCAAACCATACTTCCCCATCCGGAGATTCTGTTATAAAATTGATGAGCATCGAGTCTAAGTGGGCAAATTCAGGCTCATAGATCACCGTATCTCCTCGTAAAAATCCAACCCCACCTGTCTCAGTAGAAACCCAAAATTGGTTCTTTGAATCTTCAAAAATATCGTAGATCAGCTCATCCCTTAATCCCTGGTCCAAGCCGAAATTTTCAAATTCAAAGCCATCAAACTTTGCTAAGCCATAGGAGGTAGCAAACCATACCAATCCTTTATCATCAAGGTGAACATCATAAACCGTGCTAGATGGCAACCCGTCATTCACCGAATAGGTCTTGATGTTATATTCTTGAGCATTAGATGCGCAAAGTATAAGTCCTAACACCCCTGTTAGTAGTATTCTTTTCAAACTCACTAGTTTAATTAAGCTGAAACCAGTCAAATATGAGGAATTTATTCCAGCATCTAAATTAAGAATCTACAAGAAAGTAAAAATACTACTTAAACCTTCACTCAAATTTGACTCATTATTTTGGTATAATCGGTGCAACCAAATTATGCTTGAAAAACTTATGAAACACTTAGCCACTCTATTTTCCCTCTTACTTTTATTCTCAACAGTACAAGCCCAAGATGAATGGGATGTTACTGACCCACCTTTAGGCGAAACAACCCCTGTCTCCTTCACAACCGATGAGGGTACCTGGATGAATCTGGATGTAAGTCCGGATGGGCAACACATCGTTTTTGATTTGCTAGGGGATATTTTCATCATCCCAGTTTCGGGCGGTGAAGCTACTGCGCTTAGAAGTGGAAACGCTTATGAGATTCAGCCACGATTTAGTCCCGACGGCTCACATATTTCTTTTACCAGCGATGCCGGTGGCGGAGATAACATTTGGGTTATGGACATAGATGGCGAAAATGCCCATCAGGTAACGGATGAAAGTTTCAGGCTTTTGAATAATGCCGTTTGGACTCCAGATGGTGAATACATCATCGCTAAAAAACACTTTTCTTCTACCCGTTCTTTAGGAGCCGGTGAACTTTGGATGTACCACAAAAGCGGTGGTTCTGGAATTCAGCTCGTTGAAAAACCGAATGCCCAGCAAGATCTTGGTGAGCCATGGGTTTCTCCCGATGGCCAATATGTGTATTACAGTGAAGCCGTTTATCCGGGTGGCTATTTCCAATACAACAAAGATCCCAACAGTCAGATTTATGCTATTAAACGATACGACCGGGAAGAGGGAGATATTGAGACCGTGACTGGTGGTAATGGAGGTGCAATCCGGCCACAGATTTCTCAGAATGGAGAGAAGCTGGCTTTTGTCCGTCGTGTGAGAACTAAGTCCGTTTTATATATCAGAGATTTGAAGTCTGGTCTTGAAAAACCTGTTTATGATAATTTGAGTAAAGACATGCAGGAAGCCTGGGCTATTTTTGGCCCTAATGCCAACTACAACTGGATGCCTGACAATCAGCATATTGTGATTTGGGCCAACGGTAAAATCAACAAGATTGACACCGAAACCGGAAACTCAGAGATTATTCCTTTTGAAGCAGAATCGTCCCATGAAATTGTTAAGGCCGTTCGTTTTAAGCAAAATATTGAAGCTGATAAGTTTACTGCAAAAGCTGTACGCCAACTGCGAACCTCTCCAGATGGCAACAAGGTAGTTTTTGGTGCTGCTGGATTTTTATGGATAAAAGAACTTCCTAATGGAACCCCGAAAAGGCTTACCAGTGGTTCTGATTTTGAGTTCGAACCTAACTTCTCCCCAGATGGAAATTCACTGGCTTATGTAAGCTGGAGTGATGAGAATATGGGAGCTATTAACGTCGTGACTTTTAACCGTCGCGGAAATGCTTCCTCCCCTAAAAAAGTAACCAGTGAAAAAGGCATTTATCGCGAACCGTCTTTCTCTCCTGATGGCAAGACGATTGTATTCCGCAAAGAAAGTGGAAATGGTCAGCAGGGATTTGTTCATACCTTAAATCCGGGGATCTACACTATCCCGGCGAATGGTGGTAGTGAAATGATGATCACGGATGGCGGAGCCTTCCCAAGATTTAATGCCGATGGAAGCCGTATTTATTATCAAAGCGGTGGATATATTTTTGGAGGGATCAACAAGTCTTACCGAAGTGTAAATCTTCGCGGTGAAGACGAGAAAACGCATTTCACTTCCAGCTATGGACATGAATTTGTGCCAAGTCCGGACGGCGAATGGATGGCTTTCTCAAACCTTCATAAGGTATATATTGCACCCGTTCCGAAAACAGGTCAAACCATAGAGCTGAATCCAAATACACGATCTATTCCGGTTAAGCAGGTTTCTTCTGAGGCTGGTTATCACATGCATTGGTCGGCTAATAGCGACAAGCTGCACTGGACGCTTGGCGAAGAATATTTCACGGTAGATCTTAAGAACTCCTTTGAGTTTGTTGAAGGAGCTCCGGATTCCCTCCCAGAACCTCCAACCGAAGGCATCAGTCTTGGCTTGGAATTAGAATCTTACGTTCCTGAAGGCTCTATTGCTTTCACCAATGCCCGCATCATCACCATGAACGATGATAATGAAGTTATTGAAAGTGGAACCGTTGTTGTTGAAGGCAACAAAATTGTAGCTCTTGGAGCTAATGTTGAAGTTCCATCCGGAGCAAAAGTAATCGACGCTTCCGGCAAAACCATTATGCCAGGTATTGTTGATGTACATGCCCATGTTGGAAACTTCCGATTGGGTATAAGTCCACAGCAACAGTGGGAATATTTTGCGAATCTGGCTTATGGGGTGACAACCGTTCACGATCCTTCTTCAAATTCCGAAATGATTTTCTCCCATTCAGAGGCAGTCAAAGCCGGAAACATGGTTGGGCCAAGAGTTTTCTCAACTGGCGTAATTCTTTACGGTGCTGATGGTTCCATCAAAGCAGAAATCAATAGTTATGATGATGCTCTGTTTGCGTTGAATCGAACAAAAGCATGGGGCGCCTTTTCTGTGAAGAGTTACAATCAGCCCAGAAGAAATCAGCGCCAGCAGGTAATCAAAGCAGCTCAGGAGCTGGAGATGATGGTGATGCCGGAAGGTGGCTCAACCTTCACCCACAACATGAGTATGATTTTAGACGGACATACCGGCATTGAGCATAACATACCCGTGGCTCCTCTTTATAAAGATGTAGTGAATCTTTGGGCAGCCAGCGAAACCGGATACACTCCAACCCACGTGGTTAACTACGGAAGTAAGAGTGGCGAATATTACTGGTATCAAAAAACCAACGTTTGGGAAAATGAGCGACTCCTTACGTTTACTCCCCGTGGAGTTATTGACCCAAGATCTCGTCACCGTGAAATGATTCCGGACGAAGAATATGTAAACGGACATATCCTGACCGCCGAATCTGACAAAATGCTTAACGATGCCGGGGTTAAAGTAAACCTTGGTGCTCACGGTCAGCTTCAGGGATTAGGTGCTCATTGGGAGCTTTGGATGTTTGAGCAGGGCGGAATGTCGAACATGGAAGCTTTACGTGTAGCGACCATCAACGGGGCTCATTACCTCGGAATGGATCACGCCATTGGCTCTATTGAAGAAGGCAAACTGGCCGATCTTATTCTTCTGGACGAAAATCCGCTTGAAGATATTCAAAACACAAATTCCGTGACTCACACTATGATGAATGGTCGCTTGTTTGATGCCGCTACTATGAATGAAGTTGGAAATCAAATGAATGAGCGACTTCCATTCTGGTGGGAGCGTAATGGCTACAGCGATGAATTCGACTGGCATGCCATAACCCTCGAAGCAGCCGGGTTACAGTGTACTTGCTTTGGCAGTCACTAACTTCCGTGCCGACGCAGAGCGATCGGCACGAGGGTTGTAGGCAGAGGTTAGTAATCTCATAATACAACCTGGCTACCATCTGGCTCCTGACGCTCTGCGTCGGAGCCAGAATACAGAAAATAGATCTTGCTAATTTTAAAAAGACCTCCTTAATTGGGAGGTCTTTTTATTTCTGATTTATGAAACACTCCGAAGTTATAGCCCAACTCAAAAACCTTGCAAACCCTGAAAAGGCAAAGCACTCAACTAGGTTCTTTAAATCCGGCCCCGGTGAATATGGGGAAGGTGACAAGTTTCTGGGGATCAAAGTCCCCGATCAACGAAAAATAGCTAAGGAGTATCGGGATCTGCCTGCCAATGAAATTGAGAAATTGCTACAAAATGAATTTCATGAAGTACGACTGACAGCCGTAATGCTGATGACCTACAAAGTTGAAAAAGGTGGGGTAGATGAGCTCGAAGAAATGACTCGATTGTACCTCAACAACTTACCGGCTATGAACAACTGGGATATTGTGGATAGCTCATGCCATAAAATTCTTGGCCCTTTTCTGGAGGATAAAGAACGAGGTTTATTATATGACTTTGCTCAATCTGATGACCTCTGGAAAAAGCGTATCGCCATGATTACGACTTACCATTTCATCAAACAAGAAGATTTTACAGATACAATCAAAATTGCTGAGATATTAGTAGATGATGATCATGATCTGATCCACAAAGCCGTTGGCTGGATGCTTCGTGAAGTTGGAAACCGAGACTTAGAAACAGAAGAGGAGTTCCTGAGAAAGTACTACCAAAACATGCCCCGGACTATGCTTCGCTATGCTATTGAGAAGTTAGAGGAGCCGCTAAGGCTGAAGTATTTACATGGGGAGGTTTAAGGAGCGATAGTTGTCATCTCGCGGCGAATGACCGAGACCCGGGTACTTTTTAATACTGCATTGATATTGTTCCAGTAATTAGATTCCTGCCTGCGCAGGAATGACCCGTGATAGTTTTTAGCATCATTCCAAAAAAGAAGTTGTCATGCTGAACTTGATTCAGCATCTGAAAAAGGCTTAATCTTCTTACTTAAAACCTCATCGTAAACGTAGACCCTTTGCCGGATTCTGTAGTTAAAATTAAACTCCCGCCATGCAGGCGCATAATTTGTCGGGAAAGGCTCAGTCCAATACCAGAACCCTTGGTCTTTCCATTACTCCCCACCGTATAAAACGGAATAAATATCTTCTCCTTCATCGCCTTCTTCACGCCGGGACCATTATCCTGAATTTGAATACTTACTTTCCCTGATTCCTCAATTCCACTTCGCATCCAGATTTTTCCATTTTCCTGATCCGATAATATCCGAATTGCATTTTTTACGATGTTAATAAGTATTTGCTCCACCAAATGAGGATCAGCGGTAAGCTCCAGGCTTTCAGGATCAACTTCGACCATAATCTCAATTCCATCTTTAGCCGCTTCGGTTCTCATCAGACTAGCAGTACGATCAAGAGCCTCCTTCACCTTAAATAGTTCGTAACTCGGTTCAGGAATTTGGGTGAAATCGCGATAGGAATTCACAAATCGCATCAATCCCTGACTTCTCTTACTGATAGTGGTCAACGCATCGGTTACATCTTCGACCGTTTCAGTATTTAGCTCTACATGATTTTCTTTAGTCACCGAATTCTCTTCAAGCAGCATTTTTACCGTACTGGAAAGTGATGAAATCGGCGTGATTGAATTCATGATTTCATGGGCAAGAACCTGGGTTAAGTTTTGCCAGGCTTCCATCTCTTTTTCTTCAAGTTCTGTATGGATATTCTGAAAAGAAACCAGCTTAAAAGCTTCATCTCTCATCCTGAACTCCGTAGCATACATCGCAAGCTGCAGGGTTTCATTTTGAATGGATACCCGAATCAGACTTCTGTTCCCACCCTTCTGCTTTTTTACTGTTTTATAAAGTGTTTCTGAAATAGACTTCAGGGAATCAAGTGTTCTGAGTGTTGCTACTTTAAACAAACGCTTAGCCGCGGTATTCAACAGCACAACTTCACCCTGACCATTAAAACAAACCAAGCCGATTCCAATATGCTGCACAACCGTTTCCAGATACCGAATGCTTTCCTCTTTCTTGCTTCGCTCATCTTTAAACTTATCGATCACATCACTGAAAGCAGCATTAAGCTGATCAAAATTACTTCCCAGCCCATGATTCCGAAAAGCGCCGGTGAAATCGGAATAGCGAATGGCTTCTAAAAAGCGGGTGAGTAAGATATTGGTCCGTTCCAGATAAGTAATCAAAGCGATAATCTGCCCGACAATAACCAGGCTTAAAATAGCCATGCTGACGTAGTACTCCGTCTCAAGCACAAGATACATCACCAACAACAGTGACGCAGCCAGCATAAGAATGCGGATTATAATTCCAAGTCTAAAGCTTTTGATCATTTTTTCTAAAGTCATTCCTGCGCAGGCAGGAATCTAATTCTATAATTCATGCTGTTATTTTTTCACCATCCAGATCTCGGGCATTCGCTGCGAGATGACAAGTTAAGAGTCTACAACCCATATTTTTCCAAACGCCGGTAGAGCGATGCCCGAGTTAAACCCAGCTCATCCGCTGCGTGAGAGATATTTCCGCTATGTTTCTCCATCGCTTTTCGAATAACCGTCTTTTCCACTTCTTCCAGATTTAAACCGGAAACCGGCAACTGATGGTCTTTTCCTGAAACTGAAGTTAGCAAGAAATCGCCTTTTTGAAGTTGCTTCTCATCCGTCATAATAACGGCGCGTTCAACCGCATGCTCCAGCTCCCGGATGTTACCCGGCCAGTGATATTCTTTAAGGTGATCTATAGCCTGATCCATAATTCCGGTTATCCCCTTTTTATATTTGGTTCGATATTGTTTGAGGAAGTGTTCGGCCAGCAGTGGAATATCTTCCGCTCTTTCCCGGAGTGGTGGAAGTTTGATTTCGATGGTATTAATCCGGTACAACAAATCTTGCCGGAACTCTTGTTTCTCTACCATTTCACCTAAAGCAACATTCGTTGCACAAATCAGACGGATATCAATTTTGGTGGTTTTGTTGGAGCCTATTCTTCGAATTTCGTGTGTTTGCAATGCAGACAGTAATTTGGGCTGAAGCTGTACCGGCAGATTCCCAATTTCATCCAGAAATAGAGTCCCTCCGTTAGCAATTTCGAATCTTCCTGCCCGGGATTCCTTGGCATCGGTAAAGGCTCCTTTCTCGTGACCAAAGAGCTCGCTCTCAAATAAGGTCTCCGGTAAGGCTCCCATATCAACTGTGATGAATGCATTTTCACTTCGGTTGGAGCGACGGTGCAGTGCCCGGGCTACCAATTCTTTTCCGGTTCCGTTTTCACCCGTAATCAGAACGTTGGCATCCGTCTTGGCTACCTTCTCAATGGTTTGAAAAACCTGTTCCATCGCCCGGCTTTTCCCGATAATATTTTGATAGGGCTGCTCCATATCAGCCTTTAGCGCGGCGTTTTCAGTTCGGAGTTTTTGCGAGTCTCTCTTGGACTGACTGAGGTTCATAGCTGAGGTGACGGTAGTCAATAATTTTTCGTTCTGCCATGGTTTCAGTACAAAATCAGATGCTCCGGTTTTAACGGCCTGAACTGCTTTCTCCACATCGCCATATGCAGTAATCAACACCACAGCCATAGCGGGATCCATCTCCAAAATCTTCTCAAGCCAGTGAAAGCCTTCTTCTCCACTGCTTACATCTTCGTGGAAGTTCATGTCCAGAAGAATAGCGTCGTAATCGTACTCCTTCATCAGTGTTGGAATGAGCTTGGGATTACTCTCCACATCTACTTTTTCCACATGCTGCTTCAAATACAGTCGGGCTGCATTCAATACATCCGTGTCATCATCAACAACTAAAATTCGACCGGTTTTTTTCATAATCTATTCTCGCTAAGCGCAGAGCGTTTTGCGCTTAGCTCTTATAAAGTTTTCTTAAAATTGGTGATTTTTCGACTTAGGTGGTCGAGTTTATCAAGCAAATTTTCGTGTTTCTCGGTTGAGATTATACCCCTTCTATATAAAACCACGATTACATTCGCATTTTCAAATGTCGAACTTCGGGCATGATCGAGGTAACGCTTAAATACTTTAGGAAAGCCAGAACCAGAACCTTCTGCAATATTATTCGACATACTCAGCCCGGAGCCTCTTAGTTGATCTGCAAACCTAAATAGCTTCATTTGCTCAAGTTCATCAGCTATTTCAAACAACTCCTCTGCTATATCAATAGCCATCTGCCATATCTCTAAGTCTTGAAATCTAAATTTTGCCATTCTATACCATAATTTTAGTCGCCTAAAAAACGCTAAGCGCAAAACACTTTGCGCTATACGCTATGCCAATATCATACCGTTTGTAACATTGTTCTTTTGAAGTAGTCTAATGTGTGAAACTTATGAAATAAGTGTTCGATATCGAACATTCAATGTTGGAATGTGAACATTAATCTTGAAAGAATCACCTCTAATTCACTTATTAGATCAGTTGGCTTAGTTTGGCACGTATATTGAACTAATGCTAAGAAAGTAATTCAAAATAATAGAGCAGGACATTTACGGATGGGAATGGATCGAAAGATAGAAAAGAAAACATGGACGCTTAAACGCATCCTGATGATTTTTGGCGGAGCCGCTTTTATCGGACTTAGTATTTATGCGTTTTGGTTTATGGATGTGCGATCAACACTGAATGTGGAACGGGATAAAATTACAATTTCAACGGTACAGGAAGATACTTTTCAGGAATTCATTCAGGTTACCGGAGCCGTTCAACCCATACAAACTATTTTCCTTGATGCTATTGAAGGCGGTGTTGTGCAGGAAGTCTTTCTAGAATCCGGCACCATGGTTGAGGAAGGCGATACCATTCTGACACTTACCAACTCAAGTCTTCAGCTTCAGGTACTGCAGCAAACATCGGGTTTATATGATCAAATTAATAACGTCCGAAATTCCCGTCTGAATCTGGAACAAAATACATTACAACTTCAGGAGCAGCTGGCTAATGCGGAATCTCAAAAAGAAATTCTAAAGTCTCAATTTGAGCGCCAGCAAAAGCTTGTTGATCGAGGTCTGATTTCAGAAGAGGAGTTTCAGACAACTAAAGAAAATTACGAATACCAGAGAAAGAGATATGAACTCACCTATGAGTCTTACAAAAAAGATTCAGTTCAAACTATCACTCAGCTGAGGCAGCTCAACAACTCGGAAGACCGTATGTTCCAAAACCTGAATGCCGTTCAGCAAATTCTGGATAACCTCGCTGTGACGGCTCCAATTGCTGGGCAGTTAAGCACTATCGAATTAAATCAGGGGCAATCTATTTCTTCCGGCGAGCGAATTGGTCAGGTTGATATTTTGGATGGCTACAAAGTCCGGGTCGCTATAGATGAATATCACCTCTCCCGTATTGTACGTGGACTTGAGGGTTCCTTTACTTTCGACGGAAGAGACCACAAACTGTTGATTACCAAAATCTACCCGGTCATTAACAACGGGCAGTTTGAGGTGGACATGGAATTTGTGAATAATGCACCGGAAGGCTTGCGTCGTGGGCAAACCTTACGCATCAGATTGGAATTGGGTGAATCGGCGAGTGCGGTTCAGGTTCCTCGCGGAGGGTTCTATCAAACCACCGGCGGTAACTGGATTTTTGTAGTGAATGAAAATGACGGCAAAGCGTATCGGAGAGATCTGAGATTGGGCCGACAGAATCCGGAATATTTTGAAGTCCTCGGCGGAATTTCCCCCGGCGAGAAAGTCATTACATCCAGCTATGATACCTTTGGGGATAATGAAGTACTCGTACTTGAATAAAACACTTGAATTGAACGCTGATGACACTGATTTAGCAGATGACCGCAGAAATATTATAAAACCGTGATAATCCACAGAATCAGTGTCATCCGCGTTCCACAATAAAATCAACTAAAGCCAAACATCATGATTCAAACAAAAAACCTTAAAAAAGTATATACCACGGAAGATGTGGAAACGACTGCGTTAAGCAACGTGAACCTTGAAATTAAAGAAGGGGAATTTGTCGCTATTATGGGACCTTCCGGTTGTGGAAAATCGACGCTTCTAAACATTATGGGACTGCTCGACAATCCGTCTGATGGTGAATACCACTTTCTAAACCATGAAATATCAACCCACTCAGAACGGGAACGTGCTCAGCTTCGCAAAGGGAACATCGGCTTCATTTTTCAGAGTTTTAACCTGATTGACGAACTCACGGTATTCGAGAATGTAGAATTACCATTACTCTATCTCGGTGTTGATTCAGCAGAGCGTAAAACAAAAGTAGAAGCCGCACTCGAACGAATGAGTATGATGCACCGCCGCAATCACTTTCCTCAGCAACTATCTGGTGGACAGCAGCAGCGTGTAGCTATTGCCCGAGCCGTAGTAGCAAACGCCAAACTAATCCTTGCTGATGAGCCGACTGGTAACCTGGATTCTGATCATGGAGACGAAGTGATGAAGCTGTTAGCTGAACTCAATGAAGCCGGAACCACCATTGTAATGGTAACTCACTCTCCGCATGATGCTGATTACGCACGTCGTGTCATTCACCTATTTGATGGCCATGTGGTAACCGAGAATATGCAGGAAGGCTTTCATGTGTGAAAATGATTGAGTGTTTAGGTGTTTACGTGTTTTCCAACGCTAACAATGAACACTTCAACACATTACCAATTCAACGCATAAACACTTTGTACCATGCTTAAGAATTATATTAGAATTGCACTACGGAATATCCAAAAACACAAAGGGTATTCGGCGATAAACATTTCTGGTTTAGCCATTGGCATGGCTTGCTGCCTGTTAATACTGGTGTATGTTCGGCATGAACTTAGCTACGATCAGTTTCACGAAAAATCTGAAAGGATCGTTCGGGTGAGTATGGATACCGGGGAACAACGGCCCATTGCCGTTACCCCATCTATGGTAGCTCCAACCTTGAATCAGATATCGCCAGAAGTAGAAGAATGGGTTCGCCTTTATGAACCTACCCGTTACAGCCCAGCCATTATTACTAGTGGCCAAAATAAATTTCAGGAAGACCATTTCATGTATGCTGATTCCAGCTTCTTCAAGGTCTTTAGTTTTGAATTTATCGCAGGTAACCCTGAAACAGCACTTGACGACCCTCGGTCTTTGATTCTTCCACAGTCAACAGCGAGAAAGCTATTTGGTTCTGCAAATCCTATGGGTGAGACCGTAAATGCCCGCATCTCCAATACCGATATCGACTTTGAGGTAACCGGAGTTATCAAGGATGTTCCTACAAACTCACACTTCGATTTCGATTATCTTGCCTCATTAAATACGATTCAGAGGTGGTCTCAACTTGATGATTCCAATATTCGTGCCGCAAATTTCTATACCTACCTTCTTCTCAATAATGAGAGCTCAATTCCTTTGATTGAGAATACAACGGCTACTTTTATAGCTAACAACTTACCCGAAGAACGGATCAGGGGACTGAATTTCACTCCACTCACTGATCTCTATCTCAACTCAAACTTTGATTTTGAGATTCAGCCCATGAGCAGCATGCAGAATGTGATAGGTTTCATTTTCCTTGCCATCATGGTTTTGCTGATTGCCATTATTAATTACGTAAATCTGGCTACAGCACGTTCATCCAGAAGAGGAGCTGAAGTGGGAATTCGGAAGGCTTTGGGTGCGGTAAAAGGACAGCTCGTCCGGCAGTTTTATGGTGAGTCAATCTTGCTAACCATGATTTCTGTAGGTATTGCACTACTGTTGGTTGAGTTTTTCAAAGCTCCTTTCTTCGAGCTACTTGGGCAGGATGTTAGCTTTAATCTTTTTACGGATCCTTCTATTCTGATTTTATTGGCTGTGATCACACTTTTTACCGCAGCATTGGCTGGAAGTTATCCGGCTTTTCTGCTTTCCTCCTATCAACCTGTAAAAGTACTGAAGGGAATTCTTGGTGAAAAAGCTTCCGGAGGGATTCTCAGAAAAGGATTGGTTATCTCTCAATTTGGGATCTCAACCTTTCTCATTCTCTGTACCGTCATCATATTTCAACAAACAAATTTCATACTTACTTCAGATCTGGGTTTCGACAAGGAAGAAGTGATTGTACTACCAGCACGGGATAATCAGCTTGCTGACAAACAAGACTTACTGAAAGAAGAGATACTTCGACAGCCGGGAGTCGTTAATGCCACCTATATGTCTAACGTCCCCGGTAAAGTTTTTGGGGGATATGGTTCTGTACACAATTCCACCATGGAAGCTATAGGCACAGCTGCTGGAGCGGCCGACGCCGACTTAACGGAGACTTTAGGCATCGAGCTAATTGCTGGCACTGGCTTTCCCAAAAATCCTACTTACACCCGTGAGCAAGGCTACCGGTATTTGATTAATGAGAAACTCGCAAGTGCACACGGCTGGGAACCGGAAGAAGCCATCGGTCAATTTTTTAACGTAGTAGGTAACCGTGAAGGAGAAGTGGTAGGAGTTATGAAAGACTTCAATTACCAGTCTTTAAGAGAAGAAGTGGAACCTCTCGCACTATTCATGCATGAACAAATGTATAATTACCTGCTGATTAAAGTTGCTCCGGAAAACATCAGAGGAACAATAGCGTCACTGGAAAATACCTGGGACAATATTGCTCCCCACCGACCATTTGAGTTCGAATTCATGGATCAGCAACTGAACGCCTTATATCAATCAGAATTACGAACCCGTGACCTTTCAATGGTCTTTTCAGGATTGGCGATATTCATAGCCTGCCTGGGTTTAATCGGACTTTCCTCCTTCCTCATAGAGCGCCGGGCTAAAGAAATTGGAATACGAAAAGTATTAGGAGCTTCTGTAGCAGGAATTGTTGCCCTCCTGTCATCTGACTTCCTGAAGTTAGTGGGAATCGGATTTCTGGTTGGAGCCCCCATAGCTTGGTATCTCATGGAGCAATGGCTCACCAACTTTGCCTACCGCATCGATATCGGCGTTATGGTTTTTCTGTCTGTTGGAATAATTGCAGCATTCATCGCCATCCTCACGGTAAGCTGGCAATCCATAAAAGCTGCTTTAGCAAATCCTGTAGATAGTTTGAAAAGTGAATAGAATATTTTTTGTAGCCTTAGTTCTTACTCTTTTTAGTTCCTTTGCATTTGCTCAACAACAAATGGCCGTCACTGTAGATGACCTTCCAGTTGTTCATTATGGTATTCAAGATCCTGAGTTCCAAAAGGAACTTACTCTTCAACTCATCAAAACTTTTGAGGAGTATAGTATCCCAGCCATTGGCTATGTGAATGAGGGTAAACTTTATGATGATGGCAAACTGGATTCTAACAAGGTTCAACTTTTAGAACTTTGGCTAAGCAATGGTTTTGAATTGGGTAATCATACCTTTAGTCATCCCAATTATCATGAAACACCTTTTCATAGATTCTCCGCTAATGTTCTGAGAGGAGAAAAAATCACAAAACCTCTTTCCCAAAAACATGACCTCCCTTACCGATATTTCCGGCATCCTTACTTGCGAATTGGCACTTCCCAATCACATGCCGATTCCCTTCGCAGGTTTCTTCAACAAAATGGATACACTCCGGCTCCCGTTACCATTGATAATGAAGACTACATTTTTGCCAAAGCCTACCACATTGCATATAGCCGAAATGACCGTGAACTGATGGGAAAGGTTGGAGAAACTTATGTGGAATACATGGAAGAAAAACTTCAGTTCTACGAAAAATCGTCAGAGACTTTATTTGGCAGAAATATCCCACAAACCCTTCTGATTCATGCCAACCTTCTGAATGCTCACTATCTGGATGACTTAGCAGAAATGTATGTGAGCTATGGATATTCCTTTATTTCTCAGGAAGAAGTTTTAGAAGACGAATCTTATCAAACACCGGTAACCCGTTACGGACCGTGGGGTATTTCCTGGATTGATCGATGGGCTATCAGTCGTGGAGTAGATCGGACATTTTTTGAGGATGATCCCCTTACTCCGGATTTTATTAAAGATCTGTCTAATAACCGCTAGCAGATCCGGTCGATTTTTTCAAACCCTGTTTTCTCTGAGCTGTATTGACGGCATGCGGTAAATTTGGAGACTTTCTATGCTTCGTGCCCACTTCATAAGCGTAAGCATAACTCAGCACTTTATGATCCTCAAAAATTCGGCCTAAAAACTGAATTCCAGCCGGCAGATTTTCATCTAAAAACCCCATGGGAACGGTGACTGCCGGTTGCCCAGTATGCGGAGCTATGATATGATTATTATCTCCCAGCGTGTGATAGGTACTTGCTTTCACAGGTGGTTTATTCCAGGACGGGTAAATAATTACATCTACTCTATTCCTGTTCATGCTGCTTTCTATAGCCTCTCGAAAAGCAATTCTTTTTGTATCGGAAAAAGGACCGCCACAAACTGTTTCGCCCTGTTGGTTCATATATTGCTGATAGTTGATAAGATCGCTTTCGATATACTTGGAGTACTTACCGGAAGCCACTAATTCTTTTAAGTCTGAAAAGGGAGCATCTTCACCAATTTCTTCTAAAAAGGCATTCAAATCATCCTGAAAAACAGCACACCATTGATTGTGGCGAAGTGCATCGAATCCTGGAACCTCAAAAGGATCTATGATGATGGCTCCCATTTCTCTTAAACCCTCAATAGCCTGATCAAATAAATCATTCATCGCTGGGCTTGCATAATCACTGAGCTTTCTAAATACCCCAACCCTCACCCCGGATAGGGAACCCCGCTTTAAATATTTTGTGTAGCTATCCGGCTTTTTTTCTTTACCAAACTCAGTAATAGGATCCTTGTGATCGTAGCCATTTATTACTTCCACGACTCTGGCTGCATCTTCAACTGTTCTCGTCATGGGACCGGGAACATCATTTCGGAGGTTAAGAGGAACAATTCCTTTCCTACTTGTCAAACCCATGGAGGGCCGAACTCCAACCAATGCATTGTGTGATGAAGGCCCACGAATTGAACCGCCTGTATCCGTTCCTATTCCAACCATTCCAAAATTTGATGTTATAGCCGCAGCCGTACCTCCGCTTGAACCAGCTGTAGCATAGGCCGTGTTATACGGATTCAGAGTCTCTCCCGTCAAAGAGCTGATGGTTACGTTTGAGTTAATTCCCCATTCAGCCATGTTCGATTTTGCAAGGATTATAGCACCCGCTTCTTTTAACCGAACCACGATGGAAGCATCTTCTTTTGGCATATAGCCTTTGAGTGCCAATGAACCTGCCGTAGTCTCCATGCCTGCCACATTGATATTTTCCTTCACAATTACAGGAATTCCATGGAGAGGACGAAGTTTGCCAGTGGTTTTAAATTCCTCATCTAGCAGGCGGGCCGATTCCAGGGCCTGTTTATTAATCGCGGTAATAGCGTTAATTTTTGTAGGCTGATCAAATTTTTGAATTCGATCCAGGTAAATAGTTACCAGTTCTTCAGCCGTGAGATTCCCTTTCTTGAAAGCAGCATGAACTTCTTTAATGGTGAGCTCAGCCACGTTAAATTTCTTCTTTTCCGAAGATGGCGAATTCTGCCACGCTAAGGTCTCATTTTGTATCGTCACTGTAAAGATGACTATGAGAATTATGAAAACAAAAAAGCTTTTTAGACCCAATGTATTGATGAATTTTTAGTGCTTAATGAAAACGAAATTAAATAGGAATTATTCATTATCATCGTAAAAATATATTCGTAGAAATTTTTTACAATTCTGAAAAAATCAATGACCGATTGATGGTTTTCTATTTTTTAGCTTCAAGCCTACTCTTATGAAAAACCCACTCAGCCTTCCGAAACTCACACTTTCTTTGCTCGCTTTACTGTTCGGTAGTTTCTCAGCAGTTTCTCAAGTAGCAGCGCCCTCTCCAATCGGCCCCGTGTCTGATGAACATCAGATGATGTGGCATCAGATGGAAATGAACGCTTTTATTCACTTTAGCATCAATACATTCACCGATAAAGAATGGGGGTTTGGGGATGAGTCTCCGGAGCTTTTCAACCCTGCTCAACTTGATACCGAGCAATGGACTCAGGTTTTGAAGGAAACGGGCTTTAAGGGAGTAATACTTACCGTAAAACACCATGATGGCTTCTCGCTTTGGCCCACCGAATATTCAGATCATTCCATCGAAAACAGTCCTTACAAAAATGGCGAGGGAGACATCGTCAAGGAGCTCTCTGATGCCTGCAAAAAATATGGGTTAAAGTTCGGTATATATCTTTCTCCATGGGATCGCAATCATCCCAAGTATGGGCAACCCGAATACATAACCTACTATCGAAATCAGCTTACTGAATTGTTCACAAATTATGGTGATGTATTTGAAATGTGGTTTGATGGAGCCAATGGTGGTGACGGCTATTACGGTGGCGCAAATGAAACCCGAACCATCGACAAACAGAATTACTATGATTGGCCTGCTACCCTTGCCCATGTTTCGGATATGCAGCCGGATGTATTGTTCTTCAGTGATGCCGGACCCGATTTAAGATGGGCTGGAAATGAAAATGGTGTAGGCGGAAAGACCAACTGGAATACCATCACCCCAGACACAATCTATGCCGGGAAACCCGGAATTGGTGGCTTATTGAATACCGGTTCTATCGACGGGACTGATTGGATTCCGGCCGAAGTAAATACTTCTATCCGCCCGGGTTGGTTTTATCATGAAAAAGAAGATTCGCTCGTTAAAACACCGAACGAATTGCTCGATACCTACTTAACTTCTGTCGGTCGCGGCTCTACGTTATTACTCAATATCCCACCCGATCAACGAGGGCTTTTCCATGAAAATGACGTGCAGGCTTTAAAAGAATGGAGAGCCTTACTTGACCGTGAGTTTGGCAAGAATCTGGCTATGAATGCTCAAGTCACCACTAATACTTTCAGAGGATCTGACCGTCGGTTTAGTCCGGGTAACGTCATCGATAACGACCCGGAAACGTATTGGGCTACGGATGATGAAATTCATACCGGAACTTTAGAATTAGACCTTGGATCATCCCAAGAAGTTAAATACATCGTGTTGCAGGAATACATCCAGCTTGGACAGCGCGTTAAAGCTTTTGAAATAGAACTCTGGGATGGAAAAAGCTGGAGCAAAGCTGCAGATGAAACCACCATAGGGTATAAGAGAATTCTGGAAATTGGTCCTGTCATGACTGAAAAGATCAGGGTTAAGATTATTGACTCTAAAGCGGCTCCTGTCATTTCCAATATCGAAGTCTATTAATAACGCTCCACAAACAAGTTTCCCCTTTTAAAAGTGGATACTTTATGGACGTAAAAGAACTATTCTCTAAGGAAAAACAATTTTCTCTGTAACGATTTAAGATTTTAGACGTGTAATCCCCGCAACACTTAATCGGGTTAGACCATGTTTAAAAATTATCTTAAAACTGCTTTTCGGAGTTTCAAACGTCACAAAAGTTCTTTTCTAATTAATGTTATCGGGCTCTCCATTGGGATGGCTTGCAGTATCTTGATTCTGCTTTGGGTACTCGATGAACTTGAGTATGATCGCTTCCATGCTGATGTTGACCAGATATATCAGGTTATGGAGCATCAGTCCTACTCTGCGGATGTCATGACTACCCTTTCGACACCCGGTATTCTTGCGCCCGCACTTAAAGAGGAAGTACCTGAATTCCAGTACACCTCAACTTACACTTGGCCTGTGGAGTATCTATTCACAAAAGAGAGTAAATCTTTAAAGGAAACCGGGTTTTATGCACGGCCCGATATCTTCCACATTCTTGACATCAACTTACTTCATGGCAATCGGGATGAACTTATCAATAGTCCAAAAACGGTCGTTGTATCAAAAGAGATTGCGGTAAAATACTTTGGAACCGAAAATGCCGTAGGTGAATCTATTACCCTGAATTCAAATGCTGTCCATACTGTAACTGGTGTTTTTGAAAAACTGCCTGAAAATTCCAGCTTCCAATTTGATTACGTACTCCCCTTTGAAGACTGGTTAGCCAATAATGATTGGGCAACTTCCTGGGGAAATAACGGTCCCCGAACCATCACTAAGCTTTACCCCGGTGTTGATGTGGATGCCCTCAACAGAAAGATTGCTGATTTTGTACAGCAGAAGGATGAAGATGACTCCAATGTCGAACTTTTCGTGTATCCTTCTGCTGATTTATATCTCTATGGTCAGTTTGAGAATCGAGTACAAACCGGTGGCCGCATCGATTATGTTCGCCTATTTACTGTAGTTGCTATTTTCATCTTGTTAATTGCCTGTATCAACTTTATGAATTTAAGCACGGCTAAAGCAACTAAGCGGGCAAAAGAAGTTGGAATCCGAAAGTCAATCGGTGCCAGTCAGGGTTCATTGATTGGTCAATTTCTCGGTGAGTCTATGATGATCACTTTTTTCTCGCTGATTGTTTCTGTGTTTTTTGTTGAATTGAGCCTCCCGGTATTTAATGACCTCACCAGTAAAGCCATTGATGTACAATATGGAGACCCAACACTTCTATTGATCTTCTTGGGAACCGCTCTCTTTACCGGGTTTATAGCCGGAAGTTATCCCGCTTTCTATCTTTCTTCTTTTGAGGCTGTTAAAACACTCAAAGGAAATCTTAAAATTTCGGGGAGTGAGGCATTTGCCCGAAAAGGATTGGTTGTATTTCAATTCACCCTTTCGGTCATCCTGATTATCTCTACCATCGTGGTGTACCAACAAATTCAATACACACAGAATAAAAGCCTGGGTTATAAAAAAGAAAACCTGATTACATTCACAGTTGAGGGCGATGTTCGCAATAACTGGGACACCTTTAAAGAACAGATTAAAACCATTCCAGGTGTTGTAAATGCTTCCAGGTCTAATTCTTCATTCCTTGGGCGGAATTCAAATACATCCGGATTAGACTGGCCTGGCAAACTGCCCGATACACAAATATTGTTTGAAAATGTATCAGCCGATTATGGCCTTGTCGAGACTATGGGCTTTGAGGTAATTTCAGGGCGCACGCACTCCGAAGAATTTGGAGCCGATACTTCCCGAATCCTTATTAATGAAGTAGCTGCTAACGTCATGGGACTCGATAACCCTGTTGGCCAATTCATTACCCTTTGGGGTGAAGAAACAGAAATCATTGGCTTGGTAAGAGACTTCAATTATGAAAATCTACGTAATGATATTGAACCTTTATTCTTTCGCTTAAGTGAATTTGGAGGCTCTGCCTATGTTCGAATAGAATCGGATAATATCCGGGAAACGCTGGCTCAAGTCGAAGATAAATACAAAGAATTCAACCCCACCTATCCATTTGCCTATGAGTTCATGGATGACCAATACGCCGCATTATACCGGAGTGAACAGCGCATAGGAGATTTAGCAAAATACTTTTCCATTTTTGCTGTCATCATTTCCTGTCTTGGATTATTTGGCTTATCAGCCTTTACTGCAGAACAGCGAGCTAAAGAAATTGGGGTTCGAAAGGTATTGGGAGCAACCGTTCAAAGTTTGGTTATTCACCTTACCAAAGATTTCACCAAACTGGTTCTTATTGCCATCCTTATAGCTATTCCTGTTTCTTGGTGGATGATGGATACCTGGCTCTCTGATTTTGCATACAACGCCGGGCTAAGCTGGTGGATTTTTGCCGGTTCCGGATTTCTTGCAGTAGTAATAGCCTGGCTAACAGTAAGCTGGCAGTCCATTAAAGCTGCACTCATGAATCCGGTTCAGAGTTTGAAGAGTGAGTGATTTGTTACGTGCTAAAGTGTTTAAGTGTTTGAGGCACTTAAACACTCAAATACGTTAAACCTTACTGTCCACAAGCGCACACCCGGTGTTTAAAAGCGAACAGGCTTACATAGCAAAAGTTTATTTAGAGAGCTTTGAAGGGGTTCTCTAAACTTTGGTACGATAGTTGGATAGCTAATCTTGTTTCTATTTGATTAACAACGTATCCACAAAACGGAGCTAGCTATGTTTAAGAACTATTTTAAAATTGCCCTCAGGAATCTTTTCAAAAATAGACTTTACTCTGTTATTAATATTCTTGGTTTATCTGTTGGGTTAGGCTGCGTTATGTTAATTACTGTATATGTAATGCATGAACTTTCTTATGACAAATTTCATGAAAATTATACTGAGTTATACAGAGTAACCGAGAGCTATAAAGCTGATGGCAATACCGATACCTATGCAACTACCTATTCAGCACTGGCTCCCGCTTTGGAAATGGAGTTTCCAACCATAAAAAGGGTTACACATTTATATCCAAGTTCAGGGTTAATCACCGGACCTGATAACACTAGTTACCAAGAAGATGGGATTGTCTTGGCAGACTCTTCATTCTTTGAAATGTTTTCCTTTCCCTTAAAAAAAGGAAACCCAGCTACCGCTTTAGATAAACCATTTACTTTGGTCATCACAGAACAAGTAGCCACAAAGTTTTTTGGCGATGAAGATCCTATGGGAAAGTCTTTAAGACTTAAGGACTCAAGAAATACTTTTGATTTTGAAATTACAGGAGTTGCGTTAAACCCACCAAGCAACTCTCATATTCAGTTTGATTATGTTATCTCATATGAAAGTTTGAGCCGCCTCAGACCTTGGGAATATAACGTGAAATATCATCCCCCAATGTATACCTATGTTCAGTTAAACAAGCCTGAGGATGTACAGGGCCTTATATTTCAATTTCCTGCATTTGAGGAAAAATATTATGGGAATGAGTACGCTGAGGCCAGCAGTTTTGGCCTTCAACCTATCTCTGATATTCATCTCCACTCAAACCTTCAGAATGAAATATCTGCTAATTTTGACATTACCTACATCTACATCTTTTCCGGAATAGGACTTTTCATACTCATCATCGCTTGCACCAATTTTATGAACCTGGCTACCGCCAGATCTGCGAAAAGAGGCCTTGAGGTTGGAATGAGGAAAACAATGGGGGCAGTTCGGGGTCAGCTTATAGGCCAATTTTTAGGCGAAGCTATTATCATGACTGTACTGGGTTTTGGGTTTGCTCTGATTTTTGTTGAAGCTATTTTCCCTTACTTCAATGAATTAACCGGCTACAAACTTTCTCTGTCTTATTTTGCTGATTGGAATATTATCGTACCCGTTATTCTGGCTGTAGTTGGGATAGGTATTTTAGCAGGAAGCTATCCTGCTTTTTACTTGTCTTCATTTAAGCCCATTCAAACACTAAAAGGAAAAAGTATAACCGAAAAGTCATCGATTACTTCTTTCCGAAAAGGGCTGGTTGTATTTCAGTTTTGTGTTTCTACTGCACTCATCTTCGCTACCATTATCATAACCCAACAGCTAGACTATATTCAAAATAAAAAGCTGGGATTTGAAAAGGAGCAAGTTTTGATCATGCCCATCCGTGAAACGGCTAATCAGTTTAACATTTCTACGCTTAAAGAAGAGATTGAACGAATTCCGGGAGTTCAATCCGCCTCCGCCGCCTCTGGTTTACCAGGTATAAAATCTGGCATTCACGGTTTTATGGTGACTCCTGAAGATAACCCCGGCGACTCGGTTGGGATGCAAACCCTTACCGTTGATTTTGGTTATCTGGAAACACTTGGACTAAATCTGATTTCAGGAAGAGATTTCTCTGAAGAATTCTCCACCGATGAGGAAGAAGCATTTATCATAAACGAAACAGCAGCTAAACGCCTGGGATGGACAGACAATCCGTTAGATAAAGAGCTTACTCTTAGCTTTTATGTTACAGACTTAGTTCGCAAGAAAGGAAAAGTGATTGGTGTGGTAGAAGACTTCCAGTACAATTCTCTGCACAACAAAATAGACCCTGTCATTATTCATGTTTTTAAACGCACTTTTTATCACGACTATTTATCAGTCAAACTTACTTCAAATGAAATCAGAGATGTTGCTGCCAGCATTGAGGAAAAGTGGAGTGCCTTTAACCCAGAGCGTCCGTTTGAATATTTCTTTCTAGACACCACCTTCGACAGTATGTACCGCTCTGAGGCAAAGCTTAGTAATATATTTAAAGCTTTTGCCTTCATTGCTATCCTAATTGCAAGCCTTGGGCTACTTGGATTGGCTTCCTATAGTATTCAACAGCGGGTTAAAGAAATTGGCATCAGAAAAGTGATGGGGGCAACGGTCTCCGATATCGTGATGCTACTTGGAAAAGACTTTACCTTGCTTGTGATTTTAGCTCAGGTTCTTGCTCTCCCACTAGTCTATGTTTTTATGAACCGCTGGCTAAACAACTTCAGTGAACAAACCACCGTCTCATTATGGGTTTTTGTTCTTTGCTCATTAGCAGTACTGATTGTTTCTTGGTTTACCATTGGAGTTCAGGCCATTAAATCAGCCACAGCAAACCCCGTTAAAACACTTCGGAGTGAATAAACTAAAAATACAATAACCGGCTGCAGGAATTCACCTATCGCAACCCTATCCCGTGATGGAAATTCCTGTTAGCTGGTTTAATACCTTTCAATTATGTATTGAATACGGAAAAACCAAAACTGTTCGATAATGTACACCTGCTGTTTAATAGCGAACAGGCTCGTAGCTCTCTTTAGGCTTTAAAGCCCTTTTCATAACTATTTCCCGGTTTGGTATGATAGTTGAATAGTTAGGTATAGATAAAATTAACAGGATATTTCTATGCTGAAAAACTACTTCAAAATCGCCTTTCGGAACCTTTTTAAAAACAAGGTTTATTCGTCTATCAATATTTTTGGACTGGCAGCTGGAATTGCTTGCTGTATCCTCATAGCATTATATGTACATAATGAATGGAGCTACGACTCATTTCATTCTAAGGCGGATCGTACGTACCGTGTATGGTACGAAGAGACTACCCCCGATCAACGAGTACTTGCTAACACGGCAACGCCGGTGATCCTAAGTCCAACAATTCAGGATAACATCCCAGAGGTTGAACACATCACCTACCTATTTAACTTCAATAACCTGGTCAAAACTGTTCAAAAACCGGAAGCGCAAAGTGAAGGAGTCTTGGTTGTTAATGATGATTTCTTTCAGATGTTTGATTTTGAGCTATTGCAGGGAGATAAATCAACTATTTTCAACAACCCCTCATCGGTAGTGTTGTCTGAGTCTGTAGCAAAGCGACTTTTTGGAAATCAGAATCCGGTTCAACAGGGGTTATCCATTCGAATCGGAGATGAATATCAGGAATTTTCAATAAGTGGCGTCATTGAAGACACTCCAACTAATTCGAGCCTTCCCTACAATATTCTGATGCCCTACGAAAACCTTAAGAACCTCATTTCTGAGCAGGGCCGGCAGAGTTGGTTTAATATTTATGGAAGTACTTATCTCACTTTAAGCGAAGGTGTGGATCCCTCAACACTGGACGAGAAGTTTGCTGCTATGATGGAAAGCACTTTAGGCCCCGATGTGTATGAAGAAACCCAATACACAATTAACCTTCAGCCTTTGACAGATATTCACCTTAACACGGAACTTGCCGGCGGACTCGCCTCTGTAAGCGATCCTGTTTACTCTTATATACTCAGTGTAATCGCCTTCCTCATTTTGCTCATTGCCTGTGTCAATTTTATGACACTTTCCATCAGCCGTTCTACATCCAGAGCTAAAGAAGTAGGAATACGAAAAACTATCGGTGCGATTCGTCAACATTTGATGTATCAATTTTGGGGTGAAGCTCTCTTGATGACGGTCATTGCTTTTGTTTTTGGTCTTACCTTTGCTGAGTTTTTACTTCCTCTCTTTAATGAATTATCAGGAACAGAGCTGAACCTCAGTTACTCTCTCGGTATGATAGGTAGCCTTACTGTAACTGCTATCATTGTGAGTTTATTTGCAGGCATATATCCGGCATTGGTTTTATCCGGGTTCCGGCCGATTGAAGTACTTAAGGGACGAATTAGGATGTCATCTGGAAAAGGGCGCTTCCAACAGTTTATGGTGGTATTGCAGTTTGCTCTTTCTATTTCCCTGATCATTGGCACCATCACCATTCAACAGCAGTTAAACTATGTTCAAAACAAAAATCTCGGCTTTCAAAAGGATCAGGTTTTGGTATTTGATACAGGTATCACTAATACTCCACAAAACGATCCTGATGATGTATTTGAAAATGCTGCTCGTATTAAGCAATTGCTTGAAAATCAGCTTGGGGCTTCACCCGAAATAAGCTCCATTACAGTTTCTTCTTTCACTCCGGTTCAAACCGGTGGTTGGTTTCAGCTTGGCTTTACAGATAACGAACAACAAGTCCGTAACTTCCACGGTAATGTGGTTGATGCGGACTTTATTCCATCACTTGGTATTCAAGTTTTAGAAGGAAGAAATTTCTCAGAAGAAAACACCAGCGATCAGCGCCGGGCTATCATTGTAAATCAGGCGATGGTTGATTATTTCGGTTGGGAAAACCCTTTAGGCGAGAGCTTACCCGGACCGGAGTTTGTTGATCATGAAGTAATTGGCGTGGTTGAAAACTTCCATTATGAATCTCTGCATACCTCAGTAGATCCGCTAGCTATGTCTATGTCATTTGAAACTCTTTTTTCAGGAATCCAGAATCTGGGTATTAGCAATTCATTTGATCCCAGAATTTCTGTAAACCTCACAACATCTGATATCCAACAGACTGTAGGGAATATCCGGGAAGTATTTGCTACTGTTGCCCCTGGAACTCCCTTTAATTATACCTTTGTAGATCAGGCTTTGGATGCGCAATATCGACAAGAGCAAAGGTTGAGTAGAATTGTAGCTACGGGTTCCATCATCGCAATTATCATTGCCTGCCTTGGATTATTTGGCTTAGCATCGCTGATGGTCATCCGGAAAACCAAAGAGATCGGAGTTCGAAAGGTACTTGGAGCCTCTTCAGGTAATATCGTACTATTGGTCAATAAAGAATTCACAAAACTGGTCGCTATTGCTTTCGTAATTGCAGCTCCCGTTGCCTGGTATGGAATGAAAACCTGGCTTCAGGATTTTGCTTACCGCATTGAACTCGGCATCGGCATTTTTCTTTTGGCTGGGATGGTAACGCTTGCCGTGGCCTGGCTCACAGTGAGTTATCAGTCCATCAAAGCTACATTAATTAATCCAACTGAAAGTTTAAGAAGTGAATAATTTTACGTACTAACATTTTGAAGGTGTTTACGTGTTAACGTTAGAGTACACGTAAACACAGAAACACTTTCACACATTATCTCATGATCCAACTAAGAAACATCGACAAGTATATCGATAAGCGGTTTCAGCGCACTTTTATCCTAAAAGACATTAATCTGGATATTGTTGAAGGCGACTTTGTTACTATTATGGGACCAAGTGGTGCGGGTAAATCAACGCTGCTGAATATTCTCGGATTTCTTGATGATGCCTCAGAAGGTGAATACCAATTCCTCGGAGAGCCGGTTCATAACCTTAGTGAAAGGAAAAAATCAGATTATCATAAATCCCACATTGGTTTCGTATTTCAAGCCTACCATCTGATCGATGAGCTCACCGTTTATGAAAATATTGAGATGCCCCTTCTCTACAGAAAAGTAAAAGGAAAACAGCGCAAAGCCATGGTCGCGGATATTTTGGATCGATTTAATATCGTGGCTAAAAAAGACTTATTCCCTCCCCAGCTATCAGGTGGTCAGCAACAGGTGGTTGGTGTTGCCCGAGCTATCATCGGAAGCCCCAAGCTTCTTCTTGCCGATGAACCCACCGGAAACCTCCATTCCGAACAAAGCGAGCAAATCATGGAGATGTTTAAGAAGCTTAATGATGAAGGGGTGACCATCATACAGGTAACCCATTCGGAAAAAATGGCTTCCTACGGCAATCGAATAATCAACCTTAAAGATGGGGTGCTTTTGAAAGATGATCCCTATGAAGAAACCAAGGAAATAGCATAATCTATTTATAACTTAAAGGTAGAGATAATAAAATGTTCACTGAGCGCCAATAGTATAGGCTTTATTCCACCCTCTTGATTACCATAATGGTAATATCATCACTTTGCTTAAAGCCATCTGAATGTAACTTAACCTGGTCATAAATTTCCTTGAGTATAAAGGAAGCCGATTCAGAGTAATTTTTTTCGACAACATTTATCGTTCTCTCAAGACCAAATTGTTCGTAATCCTTATTCATTGCCTCTGTAATTCCATCTGTATAGATAACTACAGTATCATTAGGCAACAGAGATAATTTTTCACTTTCATATTCCGCCTCACCTAATACGCCTAAGAGCATACCGGTAGCTTCTAAACTCGAAAATAGCTTCTTCCCTCTAAATATAAGGGGTTGATCATGGCCTGCATTGCAATAGTGTATCTCGTGATTGGCGGGATCCAGCACTCCGTAAAACAATGTCGCGAATTTACTTGGGTCTGTATTGCGATGAAGCAACTTATTGATGTTGGACACACACTCTCTCGATCCTAAATTTATTAAAGCCTGACTTCTCAGAGAAGCTTGTAAATTAGCCATTAGCAAAGCTGCCGGCATTCCTTTTCCGGTAACATCACCCACGCAGAATCCTAGATTGCTATTACTCAGAGTTATAAAGTCGTAGTAATCACCGCCCACTTCTTTCGCTGGAATATTCATCCCTGCTATTTCGTACCCCGAAATCTCAGGATTACTATCAGGCAGAAGGTTGTTTTGAATTCTTGTAGCAACCTTCATTTCCTCTTTTAAAAGCAGATATTCTTTTTCTTCCTCATACAGTCGAGAATTCTCGATAATCTGTGCAGATTGAGATGCGATGATTGTCAAAAGCCGGCGATCTTTGTCCTCAAAATCTTTTTCATTTTTTTTATTAAAAACGGCTAGGTACCCAATCAGCTTCCCTTTTGCAATTAGAGGTACACACAACATATTTCGTATAGACCTGTCATTATTATCCGGAAGTGTAAAACGGGAATCATTAATTACATCATTACTTAATAGCGGTTCTTGTTTCAAAAGCATCCATCCCGTGATCTGATTATCTAGATGAAATGGAACCTGTTTTTGTGTAAGATCCTGCTTCCGGATCATGGTGTGAAAAATCTCTCCCTCTTCCTCTTTCACCAATAAACTGACTGTACCTTCTTCAACGTGTAAATGCTTTACACATTTCAATACAATCATATCAATGATTTCTTCAACAGACTGTGTTGAGCTTATCGATGAAGCAATATTGTTCAATATTGACAGCTCGTTTACAGCTAATTTTAATTTCTGATTCTCGTCAGTAAGCTTTTGAAACTCATCCATAATAACGGGCTAGAAAGTATTTTTTAGATCAAGCAAGTAAAAATAAACCATTAATACATTATTTAATGTACATTAAAATAGAGTTACGCAGTATCTGTTACAGCATATTTGTTCAAAATATTTAAAAGGCAATGATTGGAAAGCAAATTCTTCATTACCAGGTTTTGCAAAAACTTGGGGAAGGCGGCATGGGGATGGTTTATCTTGCGGAGGATACAAAGCTAAAAAGAAAAGTAGCTTTAAAATTCATTTCCTCTAGAATAAGTTCTAATGACTCAGAAGTTGAGCGCTTTAGAAACGAAGCACGCATAACAGCCTCTTTGAGTCATCCTAACATTGCTCAAGTTTATGCTATAGAGGATTCAGAGCATGGGAGCTTCATAGCCATGCAGTATGTCGATGGGGTCGAACTCGGCACATATATATCTGAACAAAACGCTTCGATTAAACAAAAAGAAGATATCGCATTAAAGGTAGCTCGCGGAATAGGAGCAGCCCATAAAAAAGATATTATACATAAAGATATTAAAGCCGGTAACATAATGGTTACCCCTGAAGGTGAGGTTAAAGTTCTAGACTTTGGGATAGCCGAGCTTTCATCATCAACAAAAGAAACAAGTTCGGGAGAGTATTCGGGTACTGCAACCTACATGGCTCCGGAGTTGGTAGTAGGAAAAGATGCTGATATTCGTTCTGAAGTATGGGCTTACGGTGTGGTTCTATATCAATTATTCACGGGTGAACTCCCCTTTGATGGCGCTTATGAGCAGGCAATCACCTATTCGATTCTAGATGAAGAACCGACACCGGTAAAAGAACGTGCAGAAAACATCCCGTCATACGTAGAAGAAATCATCAACAAATGTTTACAAAAAAAGCCAGAAGAACGGTATCAAAGCTTTGACGAAATTTTATCGGTATTTGAAAATCATGCTCGAAGTTCTGCAAGAAGTGACTCTTCTTCAAAGGGCAATTTCACACCGTTAAAAATAGCCCTAACAATAATCATCAGTATTTCACTGATAGGCGTTTTTATTTATGGTGGAATGCAGATTGCTTCATCTGAACCTGATACTCAAAAATTAGCCATCATTCCCTTTAAGAATGTAAGTAATGATGATGCTAGCCGTATTTTATTGGATGGCGTCCTGGAAACTATGACCAGCAAGCTCTCCCAAATTGATAATTATAAAGATGCTTTATGGGTTATACCGTCTAGTGAAGTTTTAAGTAATAATGTGCAATCTCCTCAAGAAGCATATAAACTTTTCGGAGTCAATTTAGCGGTTACCGGTAGTTTTCAGGATTTAAACGATAGAAAACGATTGACCATCAATTTAATCGATGCTAAAAATTTAAGGCAGCTGAAGTCAAGTGTAATCGATATCTCGGGAGATAATGTAGTGAACCTTCAGACTGAGACGGTCTTGAAGCTGATAGAAATGCTGGACATAACAACAAATGATAGAATCAAGGCCACGCTAGCTCAGGGGACTACCGAAATCCCGGCAGCCTCATCTTATTACCTGAATGGAGTTGGTTATCTGTACAAATACTCGCAAAGCGACAACTTGGAAAATGCGATTATACTGTTCAAAAAAGCGGTAGAAGAGGACCCAAATTACGCATTAGCATTTGCTGCTCTTGGAGAATCTTATTGGCGTAGATATGAAATATCGGGTGGTGTAACTTATGTCGACTCCGCAAAGTTGTACCTGAACAGAGCCATGGATATCAACAGTGAATTGATACCGGTCCAACAAACCATGGGCTTACTTGACCTCGGTACAGGTGATTATGATGAAGCTGTTGCAATATTTACTTCCATTCTGGAACAGGAACCGGGTAATGAAATAGCATATGGCGGTTTAGCAGAAGCTTACGATAATCTTGGTATGTATGAAGAAGCGGAACAAACTTACAAAAAGGCGATCTCTTTGAAGCCGGATTATTGGCTCAGTTATAAGCTTCTTGGAAATTTTTACCTTCGAAATGGAGATTACCAAAAAGCCATAGATCCTTTATATAGAGTTGTTCAACTTACCCCAGACAATTTTGATGGATATTCAAATATTGGAGTAGCTTACTACTATCAGTCGAACTGGGAAATGGCAAAACAGTATTTTGCACAGTCATACGAAATTGAACCAACGGAATCGGCTGCTTCGAATTTAGGTACTGTTAATTATTTGGAATCAAACTATTCAGAAGCAGCGAAGTATTACGCTTTAGCTTTAGAAAATAACCCCAATAATTATGCCATCTGGGGTAATTTAGCTTCCGTACAAGGTCTTTTAGGGAAAGAGGAAGAGGAACGAGCTAACTACGAAAAAGCAATTGAAGTTGCTGAGAACCAGCTTAAGGTCAACCCTAATGACGTAAACATTAATGCTGTCTTAGGATCCTATTATGCCGATATCGGAGACTCCGTTAAGTCCGTTTTTTATATTGAAAAAACACTAAGGTTGGCCCCTCAAGTCCCGAGCATCACATTCAGAGCAGCAAGTGCTTACGAAAACTTGGGCAACAGAGAAAGAGCTATCGATTTGATGATTAAAGCGGTAGAACAAGACTACCCTCTTGAGAATATTCTAAATCAGCCTGAACTATCTGAGTTGGTATCTGATCAACGATTTCAAGAGTTAATAAATAACTTTCCTCCCAGTGATTAGGATTCATTTCGGCAATAAAGTACATTATTCCACAATTCGGAGTTTAAAAAAAAGAGGTACAAATGAAGAGTAAAATAATAACATGGGTAGCACTTATTGCAGTAGCAGTGGTCAGTACAGCATCTGTTTCACAAATGAAAAAGATCAAGTACTCAGTAAAAAAAATGGACAGTACATGGTTTGTTGTAGATGAAAGGAACAGGCCGCTTCCAATTGAAGCAAATAGAAAAGACGATATCGAATGGTCGGCTGAAGGATCCGATCTTCTATTTCAGTTCCCGGATAAACTGAGCGTTTTCTTCACAAAAGAAGACGGAAGTACGGTAGGTGATAGTTATTACATAGAAGTGAAGGACGGTAAAAAGCTTAAGCTTAAAGTTAAACAAGACGCTCCTGTGGGAAGGTTCGTATATTCTATTCTCGTTAAAAAGGATGGCACTTATGCGGAAGGTAGCTCACCCCCTGTAATAATTATTAGATAAAACGATCTATATTTTTCCAAACTAATCCAAAGCCTCCAGTCCAGATACTTATAATATGAGCATCTTTAAAAAACTGTTTGGTGGCTTTGGATCTTCAAAAGAAGAATCTCCTCCCCCAGATTTTAATCTCTCTGGTATTCTTGATCGAATAAGCGATAAAGAAGCCACCAACGTAATAGAACCCGGTCGTAAAATTCACTCCTTCCACTATGATCTGCTTGAAATTAGAACCGACCGCGATATAACCGGACATTACCGGGTTACAGTTTGGCAAGGCAAAGAACGCCTTTACAGTTTTACCGTTTTTGCTAAACAAGGTGAATATGACAAGCTGGAAAGAGCTTATTCTGAAATCAATGACTTCCTGAAAGGTGACCAAAAAATATCCTCCCTTCCTAAAACTGATCTTTTAAAGGGATTCTTCTACGGCCATTAGTTGCTCCCTTTGCTCACAAGTTTTAACATTGGATTCCTTGATAATGAATGTCCTTTAGAGTTATATCGCTTTCAACCATTCCTAAACTTCCATCCATCATGAAAAAAGCACTATCTATTTCTAGTTTGTTCCTGATTACTTTGATTTTAAGCTCATCAGCTTGGGCTCAAAATAAAGTCCTGAATGTTGATGATTACGACCGCTGGTCGCATATCAGGGGAGCTGAAATCTCAAATAATGGAAATTGGATGGCCTATGGACTTCAGCCAAATGGTGGCGATGACACCCTTCATGTGATCTCTCTCAATAACGACCGAACTCATTATGAAATACCGTTAGGCGAAAATGCCACTTTTTCTAGTGACAATAGCTGGGTTGCCTACATCCTTACCGTTGATGAAGAAACTCGAAGAAAGATGAGTAAAAAAGGAGATAAAATTTATAATCAGGCTCAGCTGCTAAACCTCCAAACCGGAGAAAAGCACACTATTGAGCGAGCAGCTTCCATGGCTTTTTCTGAAGATGGAAACTATTGGGCCGTTCATCGTCAGAAACCGGAAGATGACAAAAGTAAGCATAAAGGCAGTGACCTGATTGTCCGAAATCTGCAGGATGGAAGTGTTGTCAATATTGGTAACGTCTCAGAATTCGCATTCAACAAAAAGAGCTCCCACCTTGCTTACCTGGTTGATGCCAGCGATAAAACCGGAAATGGAGTCTATCTCAAAAATTTATCCTCGGGCAACCTCACAACTCTTGATACAGATTCCACAACCTATTCAACTTTAAGCTGGGATGATGATGACGCTCATCGCAAAGATTGGAACAAAAAAGGAACCGCACTCGCTGTACTGAAAGGCATTAAGGTAGATACTCTGCTACATTCCGAAAATAAGGTAATGGTATTCAGAGGATTGAATTCAAGAGTCACAAAAACAACTCTGGACCCTGAATCCAAGCAGAACTTCCCGGATGAAATGGTTATCAGTGAAAACGGTGGGCTGTCATGGAGTACAGATGGAAAGCTCGTGTTTTTAGGAATCCGCATGCAAGAGCCTAAGTTGAAAATGGCCAAAGACACCGTTGCAAACGTTGATGTATTTCACTGGAAAGACGATCGTATTCAAACCGTTCAGGAGCAACAAGCAGGTCGCGACCGCCGATTCACATATGTGGCAACCTTCAACCCGGACAACTCTGCTTTTACCCGTCTTACCGATGAGGAGATGAAGGAGCTAAATACTTCCAACCACAATCAGTTTATGGTTGGGCGGGATGAAACCCCATACATAGATGATGTAAACTGGGGAGTTTCACCGGCTGACCTATACCGGGTGAATGTTCAGAATGGAGAACGAACACGCTTTGCACAGGAAGTAAAACGTACGCTGGGGTATTCACCGGATGGCCGTTATTACCTGTATCAAAATATTACCGCCGGAGATACGGTGCTTTTTGTGTATGACCTTCAGCAAAATAAAAACACTAATCTTTCTGCTTCGGCGCCGGTACAGTTTATGGATATGGATCACCCTTACCCCCATGAAAACCCAACCTACGGTGTAGCGGGATGGACTAAAGACGGAAAGAACGTCATCGTAAACCATAAATATGACTTATGGATGCTTGCCCTCGATGGCTCCAAAGCTACCAACATCACTCGTGGAGTAGGCGAAGATCAAAAAATACGGTTCCGCTACGAAACCCTTGATCAAGATGAAGAATACATCGATGCATCTAAAAATTTAATGCTCACCGCTTTTGGAGAACGGACTAAAATGAATGGGTTCTATGAGCTCAAAATTGGCAATTCACCCAAATCATTGATCTATGAAGATGCACTTTTTGATGATTGGGAAAAAGCCCGTGACTCCGATCGCGTCATCCTCACAAAAGAAACATTTGTTGACTTCCCAGATTATTACGCAACAAATTCCAGCTTTAAAAACCTGAAGCAAGTTACCGATGCCAACCCTCAACAAGCGGAATACGCTTGGGGAGAACGCGTACTGGTTGACTATGAAAATAGCCGTGGAATCAAGCTTCAGGGCACGTTAACGCTTCCCGCCAATTACGAACCGGGCAAGCAATATCCGATGATTGTCTATTTCTACGAGAAGATGTCGGATCGCCATAACCAGTATTCTATGCCTGTTTATGATGATCGTCCTCATATGTCAACTTATGCCAGCAATGGCTACATGGTTTTAATGCCGGACAATGTTTTTCAGGAAGGCCGCCCGGGAACCAGCTCGCTTGATTGTATCACTTCAGCTACCCAAAAAGTGATTGATTTAGGCTATGCGGATCCGGAAAGAATTGGTCTTCAGGGACATAGCTGGGGAGGTTATCAGTCTTCTTTTATCCTCACCCAAACCGATATGTTTGCGACGGTGGTAACGGGTGCCCCTCCAACAAATCTGACTAGTTTTTATAACAACATCTATGGCCGAACCGGAACGAATCACCACGGAATTATGGAAATCGGTCAGGTACGAATGGGACGAGGTGTTACTCCCTGGAGTCATCGGGATGTTTATCAGCGTGAAAATCCCATGTTTTATGTCCCTCAAATTGAAACCCCGTTTATGATCCTGCACGGTACCGACGATGGAGCTGTTGACTGGATGCAAGGACTTGAGTTTTATAATGCAGCCCGTCGATTAGATAAAGAAGTGGTTCTGCTTTCTTATCCGGGTGAAGGACATCACCTTGGAAGAGAAGCCAACCAAATTGATTTCCAGATTCGAATGAAAGAATGGTTTGATCACTATGTAAAAGAAGTACCACCGGCTGACTGGATTACCGAGGGAATTCCGTATCTGGACAAGCAGTATAACAAAGCTCAAGATTAATCGGCTTCTGTTCGTAAATGCACACTTGCTGTATCACTTTCGGACATATCCACTTGCAGGATATGTTCTGAAAGGCGTTTGGGCTTTAAAAGGTGAATATGGCACTATTCTTGAGCTATGAGTAGAGGTGCCTCACTGGAAAGCTAACTTTAAGACTAAAAGCTATGCATAATGTACGAGTTCAATTTACGGTCCCAAATGTAGAAAGCGTTGTCAATCTGGATGTACACGTAAACGGTGAAAAGCGAAATATGAAGTTTCGTGTAGAGACTTTTGAGTGGCATTCCGAAAATGGCAGCTCCGAAGATCTCATCACCATTCTCAGAGAACGAATTATGAATTACGATTCGGAATGGGAACTCTATCACATCGGCTCTCCGTTTGATGATAGAATCCCGGTAACTTTTCGATATAAAACTAACGAATGAATCCTTTTTTAAAACAGGTACTTCTGCTTCTTAGCCTTTTTATCATCCAGACTTTACCGCTCAAAGCTCAGGCTCCGGCAAAATCATTAAGCTTAGACGAGGTATTTAAACAAGCTGAATCTATTTCTTCTCTCCGGAGTGTATTGATTCAACAAGATGGAGAATTACTGGGTGGTGAATATTTCAGAAATGCTTCCGCCAGTCATCCTTATAACATCAAGTCGGCTTCAAAAAGTGTCACCTCCCTGTTGGTTGGGATAGCAGTAGATCAGAACAAAATTTCTACTGATGAAACGCTCGGTGATTATTTCCCGGAGTATTTTGAAAAGAACCCAAATCCCAAAAAAGAAGAAATTACCGTTCGGCAGTTACTCTCTATGCAGGCGGGTTTAGAAACCACAAGTTTTTATAACTATGGCGCCTGGGTTATTAGTGATAATTGGGCAGAATTTCAGTTAGACCAGCCTTTTCAAGAAGAACCGGGTGGAACTATGGTATATAGCACCGGAGTCTCTCATCTGCTTTCCGTTATCCTCACAAAAGCTACGGGGATGAGTACGAAAGCTTTTGCCGAGGCCAATCTTTTTGATCCTTTGGATGTCAGAGTTGGAGGCTGGGATCGTGATCCTCAGGGTTATTATATGGGAGGAAATAATTTAGCTCTCACTCCCACTGGTTTACTCAGAATTGGTCAGATGATGTTAAACGGAGGCACCTACGACGGTCAACGTATTGTGTCTAAACAATGGGTAGCCGATTCTTTTAAAAGCTACACCCGCAGTAACTACAACCCCTATGATTATGGTTATATGTGGTGGAATCGCCCCGTTAACGGAGTAGAAGTATTCTTCGCCTGGGGATACGGCGGGCAATACATTTTTATGATCCCGGAACTAAACAGCGTGGTAGTCATCACAAATTCATTAACTACAGCTACTCAGCGCCGGTCGTATAAAGAGCCCATTTTTGATTTACTGGGAAGTTATATCATCCCATACCTGAATCAGGAAGCTTCCTGATTACTTACCGGTCGACTCGGCCAATAGAGATTGGTATTGTTCAGAAGCCATCCATTTCTGATAAAGCTCTTCATTTTCTTCCTGAAGTGCTGTCGCTGTGGATTCCAAAAGTACAGATTTTGGCATCTCCATAAGAGAGTAGCATGCAAATCCTCTGGATCCTTCTTCACAAGCACTTGCCACTTCTGACACTTTATTAAGCTGTACATCAATTTCCATACTAAAAATTGAAGAAGTTGTACCATCAGCGTTCTGAACTTCAGTAATACTGCCCTTAATTTTATTCTGAAATGCAGCAGCCTTTTGACCAAGCTCCATTCTTGCATTTGATTGTGCAATTCTTTCTAGTCTTTCCGATTGTCTTTCAGGGCCATTCATATCTCCTAATCCGTACAGGTTGGAACCTTCCTCATACTTCTCTCCGCAAACTGCATTTTGAGAGATCTTGTTATAATACTCTGCATAATCAGACAACGAACAGTTAGCTTGTTGTTCAGATGTTGTTTTGTTAGAGGTTTGCTTGCTTGAACTGCATGCTGTAATTAGTGTACCCGCAACGATGAATAATAGAATATTTTGAAATCTCATTTGTACCTTATTTTATTTTACTTAACCCTTTTAAGCTATTCTAAATATTATTAAAAACAAAGGGCCAACTATCAGTTTTAAACACATTCGTACCTAAAGACTAGATTAGATAAAGTATTTTGTAACAAACGAAGAGCTAGCTACTCTAATAGTGTGATACGTTGAGCCAAAGAACGCTGCATTTTGGCTTTTAAAAAATTCTTTGGGAATGCAATAAAGTTTTGTGGGTTGAAAAAAGTGATTGGTATCGCTGATGTTTAAAAATTACGTTAAGATTGCGATAAGGAATCTCCTTAAGAATAAGGTGTATTCTCTTATAAATATATTTGGGTTGGCAATAGGGCTGGCAACGAGCCTTCTTATTGTTTTATATGTTCTGAATGAATCAAGCTATGATGAGTTTTACACCGATTCGGATAACATATTCAGGGTTGTGCAAACCATGGATTCTGAAGACCGTACTGAAGAACAAGCAAGTACACCCTTCCTTTTGGCACCGATCCTTCAGGCCGATTACCCTAACCTGATTGACAAAACCGTTCGCTTTTTTGACATGCAGGAAGCTAACCACACCTTCCTGAATCGCGAAGATCAAATCTCTTTTCGGGAAAGCAATTTCTACTTTGTTGATTCCACTTTCTTTGATGTCTTTTCTGCTGAACTGATTCAGGGCAACCCTTCCGAAGCACTTAAAAATCCTCTTTCACTGGTCATAACTGAAGAACTTGCTCAAAAATATTTTGGAGAAGAAAATCCAATTGGTAAATCCCTGAGTTATAAGGGTATTCGCGATATGACAGTTACCGGAGTGATGGAACCGTGGCCAAATCAATCACATATGAAGATTGATGTGTTAGCATCATTCACCAGCCTGAACGAAATTTATTCCGGGAGCCCAAACTACGATCAAAGCTGGCTTTGGAATCCCATCTGGACCTATGTAAAAATTAAAGACGGAGCCGGTACGGAAGGACTTGTTTCTCAATTTCCAGCTATCGCAAACAATTATTATTACGCTTATTCAGGCTGGCCCACTGCTGAATCGGTTGAACTTGACCTTCAACCCATCAAGGACATCCATCTCTATTCAAATCGGGATCAGGAAATGGAGGTAAATAGCTCAATCACTTATATCTACATTTTGCTGGCTGTCGCCGGTTTTATTCTGATTATTGCCTGCATCAACTTCATGAACCTATCGACGGCACGATCACTTGAACGCAGTCGCGAAGTTGGGATGCGGAAAGTTTTAGGAGGTCACAGAAAGCAACTCTTCTACCAGTTCATGGGAGAGTCTTTTTTGGTATCCTTTATCGCCATTACACTTGGAGTTGTTTTAGTAGTATTGGCACTACCTTTTTTCAACGAGCTCACTAATAAAGAGCTTACTTTTGGCCTGTTCCAAAATATGTGGACCATACCGGGTTTATTACTGCTAACAGCATTTGTCGGAATACTCGCTGGTTCATATCCCGCTATTTTTCTTTCTTCGTTTGAACCGGTAAAAGTCTTAAAAGGAAATGCCCAAAATGGACGTGGCGCTACCTTCTTCAGAAAGGCATTGGTCACTTTTCAATTCACTTTGTCCGTTATACTTATTATCGGAACCGCGGTAATCTACCTTCAGCTTCAGTACATACAAGACAAAGACCTTGGCTTTGATAAGAATTTTGTGGTCATGTTACCTACCTACCAAAACCTGACCGCCTGGGAGTTTCCAAACTTTAAAGAACAAGCTTTATCCCACGCTCAGGTTGAATCTGTAACCGGATTAGGTAAAATTCCGGGATCCGAAAAACAAGAATACTATCGCTACACGCCGGCAGGTACAGGAGAATCACAAGACGGATTAAACCTCGTTCTGCATGTCACCCACGATGTCAGCGAAACCTTTGACCTAGAGATTCTAGCCGGCAGATCATTCTCCCGAGATTTTTCGACAGATGCCGATAATGCTATACTCATCAACCGGAAAATGCTGTCCCAACTCGATGTAGAAACTCCTGCAGATGCTATTGGAGAGACTTTCTATTTCTACCCGCCAACCGGTGACCGGCAGCCTTTCACAGTAATTGGGGTTTTGGAAGATTTCAACTATACCTCACTGAAGAAAGAAATTGAGCCGCTAATCCTTCGCTTGGTTGAAGGCACTCAACCTATCCTTGGGTATATAGAACACACTGCTGTTGAGCTAGCTCCCGGCAATCCTTCGGCAGCACTGGCTCATCTTGAAAAGGTCTGGAAGGAAATTAACCCGATTGATCCCTTTGAGTATACTTTTCTGGATGAACGCCTCGATAAAATTTATGAAACTGAAAATACAATTAGTTCATTGGCAACGGCATTTTCATTCCTGTGTATTTTAATCGCCTGCCTTGGTTTATTAGGTTTAGCATCATATTCAGCCCAACTGAAAAAGCAGGAAATTGGAATAAGAAAAAGCCTTGGCGCATCTGTATCAAATATTGTCACGCTACTTTCTAAGGACTTTTTGCTCCTGGTTTTAATTGCTAATATCATCGCTTGGCCGGTTACTTATTATTTTGCTTCCACTTGGCTCGAAAACTTCTCCTATCGTTTCGACCTCCTTTCCAGCGCACCGTTAATTTTTATTGGGGCAGGAATAATTATTGTAATTATAGCTCTTGTTACCGTTGGCTATCATTCTGTTAAAGCAGCACTGATCAATCCAGTCCAGGCTATCCGAAACGAATAGATTTTTGTTCTTTTACGCTGATTGCTTACAATAAGGAACCATTCAGCAACCTCTTACATTAGGTTTATATGAACATGATCAAAAATATATCACTGTTTATTCTGGCGCTGATTTCTGCTACGGTTTTTTCGTTATCAGCCCTGGCTCAGTCTGATGTTTCAACATCTTCAGTTACCGTTATTTCTATTCAAGGAACTATCGGGCCTACCACAACCAATTACATTAACCGCGGATTGGAGACTGCCAATGAACGAGGGGATGAAGCCCTGATTATTGAACTAGATACCCCCGGCGGACTCTTAACTTCAACCCAAGACATTGTACAAAACATGTTGGCCTCGGAGATGCCGATTGTGGTGTACGTAACGCCTTCGGGTGGAAATGCGGGTAGTGCAGGCACCTTTATCACTTTAGCCGCTCACGTTGCAGCTATGGCGCCTACAACAACCATTGGTGCAGCTTCTCCGGTTTCTATGGGGGGCGGACAGCAAGATTCGGTGATGCAGAAAAAGATTTTTAACTACTCCGAAAGCTTCATAGAAAACATCGCTAAAGAACGGGGACGAAATGCGGAATGGGCAAAATCTGCAGTAAGAGATGGTGAAGCCGTTACTGAAGCTGAAGCACTCGAACTTAATGTAATTGATTTCATTTCCACGGACCTAAACGAACTATTGATTCAAATGGATGGAATGGAGTTTGAAGGAGACACTTTGCAAACAGCTCAGGCAAATATCAACCGGCTTGAGGAGAGCTTTGCTGAGAAGTTTTTCAGCTTCATTATGCGCCCTGAAATTATGCTGATTTTAACTATGGTCGCTATTTATGGGATTGTAGGCGAGGTCACCAATCCCGGAGCAATTGTACCCGGAGTTGCCGGAGTCATTTCCCTGATTCTGTTACTCTATGGCTCGGCCACCATGCCTATTAACGTTGCTGGATTTGTCTTAATCGGATTGGCAGTAGCCCTTTTTATTATTGAAGCCTTCACGCCAACTTTTGGAATTTTAATGACTGGCGGAGCCGTCTCATTTTTCCTTGGAGCATTGATGCTTTTCCAGGAATTTCCCAAGGATATGCAACTGGATTGGTATTGGCTGGTTCCTGCAACCATCATGATGGTTATCTTTTTTGGATGGATAGCCACGTCCGGGATTAAAGCTCAATTTACCGGGCATAGGACCGGCCTGGAGGCACTGATTGGAAAGAAAGCAAAAGTTATTGATACCGTAAGTCAGGATGGCGGCCGGGTGCTTATTTCCGGTGAATACTGGAACGCCATTTCTGATCAAAAAATTAAATCTAACGAATGGTGCGAGATTGTCCAGTTTGAAGGGCTAACCGTCACCGTAAAACCGTACACACCAAATAAGGAGATTGACAATGGAGTCAACTGAGATTTTTTCCGGATATATAACATGGGTAATTACACTTGTCGTATTTCTTGTGTTATTAGCCCCACAAATTTTCAAAATTCTGCGTGAATATGAACGTGCCGTAGTATTCAGGCTCGGTAAGTTTCAATCAGTTAAAGGACCCGGGCTTATCATCCTTATTCCTTTTATTGATAAAATTGAGCGCGTGGATTTACGTGTACTCACTATTAATGTGGATCGGCAGGAAGTTATCACCAAAGATAACGTTACCGTAAATGTTGATGCTATCACCTTCTTCCGGGTTGTTGATGCGGAAGCCGCCGTCATACAAGTTGAGCGTTATGTACATGCAACCTCTATGCTGGCACAGACCACATTGAGAAGTATTATTGGTCAGGTTGAACTGGATGAACTACTTGCGAATCGTGAAAAAATCAACAAGCAGATCCAGCAAAATATTGACACTCAAACAGACCCATGGGGTATTAAAGTTGTTTCGGTTGAAGTTCGAGATGTTGTACTTCCTGAAAACATGAAGCGTGCAATGGCTCGCCAGGCTGAAACGGAACGTGATCGTCGTGCTAAAGTCATTAATGCGGAAGGTGAATATCAAGCCGCACAACGACTGGTTGATGCAGCCAAAATGATTGAAACTGCACCGGCCGCTCTACAACTTCGCTTCCTTCAAACCATGAATGAGATTAGTGAAGAGAATGCCACCTTTGCATTTTTACCACTACCTATGGATTTCCTGGAGGCTTTCAAGAAAAGAGATCCTTCCGACCTGATCAGAAAGCAAGATAAAGGAGATGACAAAGAGAAGAATAATGACGACGAATAACTAAGGCTTTAAATAGTTCGTGATGACGCAGAGCGTTCGTCACGAGGTTTTTAATTCTTTAATTCGAGACTTAACAACTTTTCGAATTATAACCTTCTCTTTTACTAAGCATCACCTAGCTCCGACGCTCTGCGTCAGAGCTAACATTTAATGGTCAATTAATTACCTTGACCACCGCAACCTTTTTCAATTATCTCTTCTTCTGGCTCGACAGTTATTTTTGGCATATTATTTCATTTAATAAGAAACTAGTTCAAGCGTCCCGCTTGGACCTTCTTTCTTTAGGAAGAAAACGAACTAAATCTGGCACCGATGCTCTGCGTAGGTGCCTTTTTTATTTTTGCCAATAGCTTTTCAGAACGAGCTCCACTTTTCTTAGATTTCATACTTGATCAATCACTTAAAAATGCCGCTTTATGTACCATAGATTACGATCCGGGTTTTTACTTCTCTCAGCTGCCTTGTTTTTGGCACCGAGTCTTTCAGCACTTCAGAGCCAGCCACAGCTTTCAGACCAAAACTTACTGAATAGTCCTCGCAGAGCCATTCATACGTTCCTGCACTGGCAACAAGCAGGCCACCAAAATGATGAGAATGTAATAACCACCATGAAGCTCTCGGATGGCAATGCTGAAGAAAAGCTGGAGCTGGCAAACGAACTGTTAAGTGTTTTGGATGCGCGCGGTTTAATGATTGATTACGAGCGAATCCCGTCTAACCCAAACTATACTGATAGCCTTTCAGGACTTCAGCAATACATTTTATTTTCAACGCTACCCGAAGTTTATCTTGTAAAAACGGATCAGAATCAATGGGTGTTTTCGGAAGCCACGATAAACCGAATTCCTGACTTATATGAGAATACATTTTCGGGTTTTGTGACCATCATCACTGATAACCTCCCGAATTGGGCTCATGGTGAGTGGCTGGGAATTGAGATCTGGCAATACATCGCCGTATTCTTTTGGTTACTGATCGGACTTGTTTTGATGAAACTATTCGAGTTCATCCTCGATAACTACGTAAAAAGACTGGCTGAGAAAACAAAGTTCACCTGGGATGATGATCTTGTCAAAAGTATTGATAAGCCTTCCGGTTTTATTTTCCTGATGGTGTTTTTATTACTCACCTATTCCAACCTCAAGTTTTCGGTAACCATCAGTTACTACCTATCGGCTATTCTTGAAATCGCAGTGTCGGTGGGTGTGGTTTGGTTGATATACAATCTCGCTGATGTATTTTCAAAATATCTTAGCGTTTTAACTTCAAAAACAGAAACGGAACTCGACGATCAGCTGGTTCCCCTGATCCGGAAAACGCTCCGCTTTTTTGTAGTCATAATGGGAGTGATTGCTATCCTTCAGAACAACGGATACAACGTTGCTTCCCTTATTGCCGGACTCGGAATTGGTGGTTTGGCTGTGGCTCTGGCTGCTCGGGAAACACTGGCTAACTTCTTTGGCTCCATCACTATTTTTATGGATCGGCCTTTTAAAATTGGGGATTGGATTAAAGTTGGTAATGTAGAAGGAACCGTTGAAGAAGTCGGTTTTCGTTCAACTCGGGTTCGTACGTTTTACAACTCGCTGGTAAGCGTCCCCAATTCAAACCTTGCCAATACAGATATTGACAACTTGGGGCTTCGGAAGTACCGTCGATTGAAAACGGTACTGAACCTAACTTACTCGACTACACCGGAGCAAATGGAAGCTTTTGTGGAAGGAATCAAGGCGCTTGTTAAGGCAAACAAACATTTTCGTCAGGATGTCTATGAAGTTCACTTTAATTCATTTGGAGCTCACTCCTTAGATGTATTAGTATATGTATTTTTTGAAGTGCCTGACTGGAGCACTGAACTTCAACAGCGGCATAATTTCCTACTGGAAGTGCTGAAGTTAGCTAAAGAAGTCGGTGTCGAGTTTGCCTTCCCAACTCAAACACTGCACATGGATAGTTTCCATAAAGATCAGCCTCGTGAAGTTGGCGAGCAGCGATCGGAAGAAGAATTGGCATCCGCTGTATATAGCTTTGGACCTGAAGGCGATAAGAAAAGTGCAGAAGGAACCCGCATTTTCAAGAATGGAGAAGAAGTAGATTTTGGGGCAAGTAAATAGAAAATTCCCGAATAATCTGAGTTTCATTAAAAGTTAGAGAACAACCCCATACTCGTCCGACCGCTTTAGTAAAGTGCATAATCAGAATTAGATCTCTTAGCTGTCTGAAGATTGGAAAGGCAACAAAGCTAACTTCACTTTATTCGTTGAAGAACTTTGTGAACGCTTCAGCTATAACTTATTAAACAAAAAAAAGCCGACTCGATTGAGTCGGCTTTTAATATTCAATGTAATCTATGAAATAAGCGGTCGTTATTCCTTCTCCGCTTCTTCTTTCTCGCCTGAAAAAGCTTCAAATACCATTTTCAGGTCGCCTGCTACTTCATCTTTGGTGCGACCTTCAATGCGGTGGCGAGGAATCATTGCTTTAATTTCTCCATCCACAAAATATGCGAAGGCCGGCGATGATGGCGGGTATTCAGAAAAGTAATCTCTGGCATGAGCAGTTGCTTCTTTGTCCTGACCTGCAAAAACGGTAACCATATGATCCGGCTTCACTTCTGATTGCTCAAGAGCAATTCCAAGTCCGGGTCGGGCATTACCGGCTGCACAGCCACAAACGGAATTAATGGCAAGTAACATCGTACCTTTATATTCTTTCATTGCTTTGTCCACATCTTCGGGAGTTTTCAATTCCTCAACTCCAAATTGTGTAAGCTCTTCTCTCATCCACGAAGTGTCGGGTCCTACTCCAAATCCAAATTGCATAATATTACCTCTGTCGTTTTTAATTCAATTAAATATACTAATTATTGATACAAACTTTGTACTCTGACAATTGACCAATGACTACTGACCAATGTCACTCTCATCCTCAAAATTATAGCTTTCACCTTCTTCACTAACACTGCTATTTCTTCTTAAATAATTTTTCATAGCAAGTAATTTAGCAGAAAGCTTTTCGGTATCGGCATACAGATTATCATAAGAACTCTGATCAAGATAATTTCTATCCTTCATCAGCATGAGACAAGCAACAACTTCCATCAAAGAACGATGAGCATACCCAATAAAACGGGTCTGCTCAGGATCACTTTGTCCCGTTGAACCTTCTGCTATATTCAATGAAATTGAAGTTACAGCTCTCCTGATCTGCGAGCTAAGATTGAATTGCTCCGATTTGGGCATATTCTCAATCAAAGAATAAACCTTTGCTGACAAGTCTATTGACAACTGCCAAACCTCTAATTTTTCAAACTTAAAAGGCATAGTACTTATATAAAGAAATGACGATGGAACTATCCCATCGTCATTGGTCATTAGTCGATTGTCAACCGTCGTACTTACTTAGCAGCTTCGTAATATTCAGCTACTTGATCCCAGTTAACTACGTTCCAGAAAGAACCAATATAATCTGGACGACGATTCTGATAATTCAGATAATATGCATGTTCCCATACATCAAGACCTAAAATTGGAGTAAATCCTTTCATCAGCGGACTGTCTTGGTTCGGAGTTGAGTGCACTTGAAGTGCTCCGCTTCCATCAACAGAAAGCCATGCCCAGCCTGAACCAAAACGGCTACCAGCTGCAGCAGCAAACTCTTCTTTAAATTTGTCAAAGCTACCGTAAGTGTCATTGATAGCATCCGCGAGGTCGCCTTCAGGTTCTCCTCCACCATTAGGGGAAAGAATAGTCCAGAATAGCTTGTGGTTTGCATATCCACCACCGTTGTTGATCACTGCTTGCTTCTTATCAGCAGGCACTTCATCAATTCGCTGCAACACTTCTTCAATATCAAGATCTGCAAAATCGTGACCTTCTAAAGCAGCGTTTACTTTGTTTGTATACCCTTGGTGATGCTTAGTGTGATGGATCTCCATGGTACGGGCATCGATATTAGGTTCGAGTGCATCGTAGTCATATGATAGATCCGGTAATGAATAAGCCATTTGTTCCTCCAAATTAGATTCTGATTTAATTGACGCTTACAACTTGTGCGCCTTTCATTTATCGTTCCTAAACATAAGCATAACGGTGCTAAAATTCGTTCCACCCCCTCATCTATACAATCTATCTTTTAGATTTGTTAACACTATCAGTAAATGTTGCTCTGAAATCCTCTTAAAATTGAAGTATCTTTAGGGCTCACACTCACTCAGCCTATTTATGAAATACGATTACGACGTTATTGTTATTGGAAGCGGACCCGCAGGTTTTTCTTGTGCGATGCAAAGCTCAAAATTCGACAAGAAAGTATTGGTAGTAGAAGCAAACGAAGATTCGTTTGGAGGGACCTGGATTAACTCAGGAACTATTCCCAGTAAAGCCCTTCGCGAAACTGCCCGCATTATCCAGCGTTTTCAGAATCAGTTTAAAGATTTGGCCAAAGAAAAAGCATACCAGCACCATCAGATGGATGAGTTGCTTGTTTATAAGAATGAGATTCTGGAGAGCAAAAACTCAAAAGTAAAAGCTGACTTTGATAAGAATGAAATAGACACCGTTCGTGGCTTAGGTAAGTTAGTAAGCGAACATGAAGTCGAAGTTGAAACTGGTGATGGCGAAAAGAAAACCTACTCCGCAGAGTTTATACTTCTTTCAACAGGTACCAGACCGGTTAAACCAAAAGGTTTTGAGCTTGACCACGACAAGGTGTTTGACTACACCTCAATTCTTTCCCTGTCCCATATTCCTCGTAAGCTTCTTATTATTGGTGGCGACGTGCGTGCACTTGAGTACGCAACAACCTTTTCAAATCTTGGAAGTCGAGTCTCGATTTTGAACGAGAATGACTCATTTATGACTTTTCTGGATAATGAGATTTCAGAGCAACTCCAGCAGGTCTTGGAAAAAGATAAAATTGAAATCTTTTCAAAAGCTGAGAACATCGAGATCCGAAGTAACACCTTACGTAACACTATTGAGGTGAAATATAATCTTCGCAATGATAATGAAGATAGCCGCGACCGTGTTATTGAAACCGAACACGTACTTTATCTTGGTGGAAAAGTTCCTAATACAAAGAATATTGGCCTTGAAAAATTAGGAGTGAAAGTGGATAAGGAAGGCTACGTCGAAGTTAATAGCGATTACCAAACTTCCGTTTCTAATATTTATGCCGGCGGTGATGTGAAAGGGTTTCCTGCAATGGCTTCTTCTGCATTTTCAGAGGGGCGTATGGCTTCTTGCCGAATGTTTGGCATCGAAGCTCAGGATCTTAAATCAGAGATTCCTTATGCCATTTACTCAATACCCGAAATATCCAATATTGGTCTTACTGAAAAGGATGCCAAAGCGGAAGGACTCGATGTGACCGTTGGCCGGGCTTATTACAAAAATATTACCCAAGGTGATATCAGTAATCAGCAGGACGGTTTGCTTAAACTGGTTTTTGAAACCGATACGCTCAAATTAGTAGGCGTACATATTATTGGAGAGCGCGCCAGTGACCTTATTCACCTTGGCCAGGCTGTAATGTCTTTTGATGGAGATATCAGATATTTCATTAATCACGTATTGAACTACCCTTCTTACAGTGAAGCCTACCGAATTGCAGCTTTCAACGGGATTAACCGAGTATACAAAGCCGGTGTGAAGTACAAGAAAATCCTAAAGAACAAAGAGTAAGAAAGGGCATTGAACACTGAAATAAAAAATTCAGTGTTCAATATTCATCCTTTTCAAACGTAGTGAATAGCTTTTCGCATTCCTTCCGAATCATACTCAAATTCTTCCGGAAGGGTTTTAATGCCTTCTTCTTCTGAAATTTTAGCGCAATAGGCTAGCACCATTGCATCTACAATATCATCTTCTTCAACCTCATTTCTTCGGAAGTCTTCCTTGATATCACGGAAAAAATCTTCCGCAATCGGCTCACGGTCTTCAATGATTTTTAAGCGGTGCTTTATTCCTTTCTTCAGATTCTTTTTCTGGTAGATCATTCCACCATTAAGCTTTTGAAAAAGAAGTTCAGGATGACTTTCCAATACCTTATCGATGAGTTCATTATCTGCTCTCAGCAGTTCATCAACCATTTGTATTTTTGGAGTGATATTCCACGACTGAAGCGTTAGCTTTTTCTCGGTGTATTCGTGGCTAATCATATTTGCTTCTACATAAGAAGGCGCTGTTAAAGCAGGCCGTATCGGCGGACTAAATACACTGGAGGAATATTCACCTCCTACTTTCTTACGAAGTAAAGCATCGGCTTCACGTGTGTATTCCTCATCTTCCAAGCCAATGGGCATGTCGATAAAGATGCGATCATACGTTTCAAAAGCTTCTTTTAAAGCTTCACGATCTCTAAGCACTTCATATTTTTCTTCACCTTCATCAAAAGTGATTAGTAACCAACCGGCTTTACAGCCATCTATTCCAGCAGTTTTCACGATAGTTCGTCTTTAATATTTTTCTTTATGGAAATATGCAGCTCATCAAGCTGATGCTTATCAACCACGTCCGGTGAGTTGTCCATCATACTTTGAGCTTTCTGGTTTTTAGGGAATGCGATGACATCACGTAAGCTTTTCGCTCCGGTCAGCAGCATTACCAGTCTGTCAACTCCAAAGGCAATTCCACCATGAGGAGGAGCGCCGTATTTAAAAGCATCCAGCAAGAAACCGAATTTCTCTCGGGCTTCTTTCTCACCAATTCCAAGCAGCTCAAACATTTTGCTCTGCATTTCCTGATCATGAATTCTAATCGATCCACCACCAATTTCATTCCCGTTCAGCACTAAATCATAAGCCCGGGCACGTACGTTTGCCGGATCTGAATCCATCAGTTCTACATCTTCTGCTTTTGGAGATGTAAACGGGTGATGCATTGCATGATAACGGCGAGTTTCTTCATCCCACTCCAGGAGCGGAAATTCTGTTACCCATAAAAAGTTATAAGCCGACTCATCAATAAGGTCAAACTCCTTACCCATCATTAACCGTAGTTGACCCAGTTGTTTTAGTACATCCGGTTTTGGTCCGGCAAGAATCAGCACCAGATCACCTTTCTCAGCTCCTGATTTCTCCACCATCTGATCCACAATCTCATCCGTCAGGAATTTGGCCACACTACAAAGAGGTCCATCTTCCTGCATCTTGATGTAAATCAATCCACCTGCTCCGGTTTCTACTTTCACTCTGTCGGTTAGGCGGTCAATGGCTCCTCGGCCCATTTCTCCTTGTCCGGGCACCGTAATTCCAACTACGCCTCCGCCATTTTTGACGGTTCCGGAAAATACCTTGAACTCGGCATCTTTAACAATTTCGGAGAAGTCAGCGAACTCTAACCCAAACCGAATATCAGGTTTATCAGAGCCGTAAGTATTCATGGCATCTTCGTAGGTCATCCGAGGAAATGGAGTTTCTACTTCATACCCTACGGTTTCCTTAAATATTTTCTTCATCAATTCTTCGTGATGAGCGTACACATCTTCCTCATCCACAAAACTCATCTCAACATCAATCTGAGTGAATTCAGGCTGGCGATCAGCGCGTAAATCTTCATCCCGAAAACATTTCACGATCTGAAAATATCGGTCGTATCCTGAAACCATCAGTAGCTGCTTATACGTCTGAGGACTTTGAGGCAGCGCAAAAAACTTCCCCGCATTAACACGGCTTGGCACCAAATAGTCACGAGCACCTTCCGGGGTACTTCTCATCAGAACCGGAGTTTCTACTTCTGCAAAATCAAGGTTGTGATAGAAAGAACGCACAGACTGATAAAATTTTGAGCGCAGCATCATTCTTTCCTGAACTTCAGGACGGCGAAGATCCAAGTACCGATATTTAAGACGAACATCTTCGTTGGTCTTAATGTCGTCCTTGATTTCAAAAGGAGTAGTCTCTGCTTCCGAGTAAATCACCAAGTCAGAAGCTTCAATTTCAACTTCACCGGTAGGCAGGTTTGGGTTGATGTTTCCTTCACCACGGCTGATAACCTTTCCCTTAATCCCAATCACATATTCTGACCGCAACTGTTCAGCTTTTTCGTGGAGCTGATCGTCTTCTTCTGTGAAAACAACCTGGGTTACGCCATACCGATCTCTCAAATCAATAAATATAACGCCGCCTAAGTCACGGCGGGGGCCAACCCATCCATTTAAAATTACTTCATCGTCAATATTTTCTGCTGTAAGTTCTCCGCAGGTATGTGTTCTTTTGAGCGTCATTCGAATAAGTGAATCGTGAGTGATAACTTTTGGTTATTGAGGCGCTGAAAATACACATAATGTAAACGAATCGCTTACTCCAATGTCATATGAACTCATTTTTTTGATCAATACCTTCTCTTCCTTCTTCATGACGGGACTCATCTGGATTGTTCAGCTGGTTCACTACCCTTCTTTTCATTTTGTAGGCAACACTAATTTTGAGGCATTTCAGAAGCACCATGTCAACAGTATTGATAAGATTGTGATCCCTGTAATGGTCGCAGAAATCACCTCTTCCTTTGGTTTAGCGTGGATGGACGGCTGGTTATCCCTTAATGCAGTTGGTTTTTATGTGGTGATTTTGATCTGGGCAGCCACGGGGCTTTTCTCCGTCCCCGAACATTCTAAGCTGGAATCCGGCAAAGATGAAAACGCCATTTCAAAGCTTGTTTCTACAAATTGGATACGAACTCTTCTATGGACAGTAAAGTCAGGAATTACTTTCTGGTTGCTGATGAATCTGATTTCTTAACTTTTTTATTTTGAAATAAGCCTGGACTTAGTGCTAGCCTTCAGAGCAGTTTTCACCATAAAAACCCGCCTAAAAATTTTAATTGGCGAACTTATCCCTTTTTTACCTACATTATTTGTCCTTTCTCCGAGTGGGTCGGAGGAAAACCATTTCTACCTGGGGAGGTAAAATGACCAACATTGATACCATCGTTGCGGACGGCAACGAAATATTCAGATACGGCTTAAGTTCCATCTTGCGCGAACAAGGTACATTCAATATTTGCAGCGAGATTGATAATGGTGCTCTGGTACTTACCGCTTATGAAAGCGTGAAGCCTAAACTGTGTATCCTCTCTTTTTCTATGCCTGAAATGGAAGGCATCATCATTGCCAAGAAAATCATCGATAAAGATCCCAACGCCAACATCTTACTTTTAGCTGACGACACCGACCAAAAGACCCTTAACGAATTTCTGGATTCCGGTGCATTTGGTCTCATTCATAAATCAGCACATCACATTGAACTTATTGATGCCGCTGAAAAAGTAGCATCGGGCGAACGTTATCTTGGTAAACAGTTCTCACGCATGATGACCAAAGAGTATATGCGGCTGGCCAAGAAAAAGAAGCGGCCCGATCCGGTTAAATCTATCACTAACCGAGAACGGGAAATTCTGGGACTATTGGTGGAAGGAATGACGAGTACCGAAATCGCCTCTAAGTTATTTATCAGCCCCAGAACGGTAGAAAAGCATCGCACCAACTTGCTTAAAAAGCTGAAGCTCAAAAATACAGCTGCCCTGGTTCGTTTCGCAATGGAAAACGAACAGGCGTTGTTGCAGTAAGTACAGGGTTTAATTTCCAATGACCAATGACCAATGACCAATGACCAATGACCAATGACCAGCTTTGTCATCCTGAGTGTCTTAAGTAACCCTAAGTAAACGATATTTACCGCGAAGTCAGACAATATTGGTCATTGTGATTTGGGATTTGGGATTTGGGACTTGGTCATTGGTCATTGGGACTTGGTATTTAAAAAAATGCCCTACGTAAAAACACGTACAAAAATTACGTATATCCCTCCATTGACGCATTTCACACATAAATGTATGTTTATAGTGCAAATGGGGTAATAGCCGTCTGTAGATGATATTAGCTGACGTCCATTGATTTGGCGTCAGCTTTTTTTATGTCGATACTTTCTAGATTAGTCTTTTTTACCAGCCAGTTGTTTCAGCTTTACGGCTCTTAATTCATTATACATATTCTGCTCTTCCACCATTTTTGACAGGGCAAACAAATCATAAACAGCTCCAAAACCTAGCAAACCTCCACTCAATAGCCAGCCAATTCCCGTTCCTGTTCGCCCCAAATAAAATCGGTGAAAGCCTAAAATTCCAAAAAAACCAACCAGCCAAAATAGATAAGCCTTCCCTTTAGACTTCTTTGGGTATGTGAGTGCGGCTTCTTTTACTCTATTCTTTAATCTTCTTCTTCCGCCTACTTGAACAATGAAGTCTTCGTAACTCGAGAGGAGCCTTTTTGCAAGCCTTTTAATTTTAGGCGACGCCTCCTTCTCGATTTCCATCTCCCCGTCAATAATATCATACTCGAACACAAACTCATCCAGCAGTTTATTCATCGTGATGCGTTCGTGCAGATAAGCCTCTACTTTTCGGGAAAGGTTCCGGATGGAGTCTTCCACAGATACCTGAAGGTTCGTTTCTTTATAATCTATACTCTGTTGCAGCTCCGATACTAACTCATCGTACTTCTGATAAGCTTTTTCCAGCGCTTTCTCAGCCAAAAGCGCCATTTCGTATTGCTCTGATTTTTTCATCACCAATCTATTTTATACCCGCTCAAGTAACGAATAATTCTTCAATCTGTCGAACAGGTACGGCAGAATATTTTATTTGATGCGAACTGTAATATTTTTGTGGATTTTGGCTCGGCTAAATTTATCTTCTCTGAACTAAATTTTCTACAGACTCACTCATGCTCAAAAAACTTTATTTACCGGGGATACTACTCTTTACCATCACCATTATTTCTTCCTCCTCTCTTTTTGCCCAAGCTGAACGCCCTTCACTAGGTGTTGGGGTAATGATTGGCGAACCGACCGGAGTTTCCGTAAAAAAATACATGAGCGAACGTGGCGCTTTTGATATTGGCGCTGCCTGGTCGCTGGCTAATCAAAATGAAGCGCTGCACATTCACGCAAACCTGCTCTTTCAGGATAACATCACTAAGAACCCGAGCCTGTTCTTTTATCATGGTGTGGGTGCCCGCGTTCTTTTTGCCAGTAATGCCAAGGTTGGAATTCGCGCTCCGCTGGGATTGACCTACATCTTTCCAAACATCCCTTTTGATATGTTTGTCGAAATCGCCCCAATCCTTGATGTGACCCCTGATATTGCCTTCGCAGGAAATGGCGGGTTTGGGTTTCGGTATTATTTTTAGACATGAACTGAAAAGAAAAAAGCTCAGCCTGTTTCCAAGCTGAGCTTTTTGTACCGTGGGACGGAATTGAACCGTCGACCTCACGATTATGAGTCGTGCGCTCTAACCATCTGAGCTACCACGGCGTCTTTTTTCAAAGGCCTTAAATATACGGCATTATATAACAAAGGGTAAAACATTTTTTAAGTCTGATTTAGGCAATCCAGCTTAATCAAATCGGCCTTAGAAAAATGAGCGTTAAAAAGATGACGAAATGGAGCGTTAAGAAATAAATCACTCCGCACAAGTGACTGACTGAAGGCAATTATAGAGATGGAACTTTGATTTATTTTAGTGTAATGGAGTCAGCTTTAGCTTTTTTTTCACAGCCGGGAGTTTTTGGTTCTTTTGTCGGCACAAAAGAACGGGAAGCCGGAGCTTCATAACGAGAGTTAAAGTAGTCAGCTGCTATAAAAGATTTTCCCCTCCCACGCCTTATTCTCTAAGCTAAGTTTCTTAACTTCCACCTCTTAGTTAAAAATCACATTAAACAGGTTCATGGCACAAAAAATAACTTCACAAGAAAAAGATTATTCACAATGGTATCTGGATGTAATCCGGGAAGCTAAACTTGCAGAACATTCTCCAGTGCGTGGCAGCATGGTGATTCGTCCGAACGGAATGGCACTTTGGGAGAATATGCGAGACGCCCTCGATACTATGTTCAAGGATACCGGCCATGAAAATGCATACTTCCCTCTTTTCATCCCTAAATCATTTTTATCAAAAGAAGCCCAGCATGTAGAAGGCTTTGCTAAAGAATGTGCGGTTGTAACTCACAGCCGACTCAAGAGTGTAGATGGCGGAGTAGAAGTTGATCCCGATTCGAAACTCGAAGAAGAGCTGATTGTACGTCCCACTTCCGAGACTATTATCTGGGATACTTACCGCGGCTGGATTCAGTCCTACCGCGACCTTCCGCTTCTAATTAACCAATGGGCAAATGTTGTCCGCTGGGAAATGCGTACACGACTCTTTCTTCGAACCATGGAATTCCTATGGCAAGAAGGCCACACGGCTCACGCCACTCAAGAAGAAGCAGAAGCAGAAACTCGCCAGATGCTGGATGTGTATGCTACTTTTGCGGAAGAATTTATGGCTATGCCGGTCATCAAAGGAGTGAAAACAGCCAGTGAGCGTTTTGCCGGAGCTGTTGAAACGTATTGCATTGAAGCATTGATGCAAGACGGAAAAGCACTTCAAGCCGGTACCTCCCACTTCCTGGGACAGAATTTTGCCAAAGCTTTTGATGTGAAATTTCAGGATAAAGACGGCGAACACAAACTTGTTTGGGCAACCAGCTGGGGTGTTTCTACCCGACTTATTGGTGGATTGATTATGACACACTCTGACGATCAAGGATTAGTCCTTCCTCCGAAATTGGCTCCTACTCAGGTTGTGATTGTGCCTATTTACAGAAGTGATGAGCAACGTGAAGCCGTACTCGAATATGCAGATGGCATCTATGATGAGTTGAAAAAACTCGGAGTTCGGATTAAAGTGGACGACCGTGACAACCAGAATCCCGGCTATAAATTTGCTGAGCATGAAGCTGCCGGAATTCCATTACGAATTGCCGTGGGACCCCGTGATCTTGAAAACAACAATGTGGAATTGGCCCGACGTGATACGAAAGAGAAGAACATCGAATCCCGAGAAGGTTTAAGTGAGCGTATCCAAAAACTACTTACCGACATTCAGGATGAGCTGTTTAATAAAGCAAAAACCCGTCGCGAAGAAATGACTTCAGAGGTGGATTCTTATGATGAATTCCAGAGAGTGATAGAAAATAAAGGTGGCTTCGTATGGGCACACTGGGATGGCACTCCTGAGACCGAAGAAAAGATTAAAAATGAAACCAAAGCTACGGTTCGCTTAATTCCTTTGGAAGATGGCGAAGCTGGAGAATGCATGGTTACCGGAAAGCTTTCGAAGCAAAAAGTCTTATTCGCAAGATCATACTAATATGATCAGGGTTCCTCATCCATATTATTTGTGCTCGGCCGAACAGTGTCGCTCTATGGATGAGAAAACCATTTCTGAATTCGGTATCGACGGATTTACGCTGATGGAAATTGCGGGAACAAGAGCCACTGACTTCATTCAATCTGAAGTTGAGCCGGGTTCGCACGGGATCTTTTTTTGTGGGAAAGGAAATAATGCCGGGGATGCTTTAGTCATTGCCCGGTTACTTTCACAGCAGGACTATAAAATCTCTATTTGCTTACTTTCCGGAAGGAGTGAACTGAGCCCGGACACTCGAAAGAATCTGGAGCTCATTCAAAAACTGGACGAAGAATTTGAGATTCTGGATTGGGATGACTTCACCCCAACAGATTATGACTTTGTTGTTGATGGAATGCTGGGAACCGGCCTCAACTCAGATGTTCGTTCTCCCTATTCTGATGCCATTGAATGGATAAATAAACAAGAAAGTCCCGTATTTGCTTTAGACATACCAACCGGACTTCATGCTGATTCAGGCCAAATCTTAGGAATAGCAGTTGAGGCTGATTTCACCTTAAGTTTTGGAGCCTTGAAAGCCGGCTTCTATTTAAACCAAGGATTTGAAACTGCCGGGGAAGTTATTTTATGTGAGCTTTCCTTCCCGAATAAATACAAAGAACCTACTGCCAGCCTGATTTCAAGGGATTGGGTAGACCATAATTCTCCCTCCAGGAACATACCTGAACACAAATATGACGGCGGTGTACTATATATAATAGCTGGTTCGGAGGGATTGACCGGTGCCGGTATTCTAGCAGCTAAAAGTGCTTGGTCGGCAGGGCTGGGAGCCGTAGTTCTTATCACTCCAAAAGGACTACTGGAGGTTTATGAAAAGCAGCTAATCCAGATTATTAAAAAACCGGTGGGTGATCGGGATGATATGTATTTCAAAAAGAAGCATCTCGATCAGGTAACAGAGATTATCCAGGAAAAACCTGGAAAAGTTTTGATAGGCCCCGGATTAGGCAGGCTGGAAGAAACCATTCAGTTTACCCAAAGCTTGATACAGAAGCTTCAAGGCGATGTACTCATTGATGCCGATGGGCTTTTTGCGCTTTCTCAACTGGACTCCTGGGAAAAACCCGACTCTTCAAATTGGATTTTAACTCCTCATCCAGGAGAACTAAAATCATTATTCAAGAAAGATGTAAGTGATGATTTTGAACGGCTTAAACTGATTAAAGAAAAAGCCGGTCAAACAAATATTACTATTTTATCAAAAGGAATGCCTTCTATTATTGGAACACAATCAGGAGATTCTTATTTAACAGGATACGAAACCCGAATTTTTTCCCGCGCCGGTTTTGGCGATGTTTTAGCAGGAAAGATCGGCGCTTATTGGCTAACATATTCATCACCTGAGCTCGCTTGCTGCCATGGTTTATTGGACGGATTTGAAAAGTCTCAGCAATTTCACTCTAAGAATTCCGGTTCACTAGCACCTATTGATATTATTTGAAAATGAAAAAACCGACTAAACTCCTGACCCGATCGGTCAAGCTTTATATTACTCTTTTGATACTTTCTACCGGAGTTATTCTTTACGGGACACTATTTCCTGTTAGCTATAAAGTTCCAAACTCTTTAGTCGGTATGGACAAGCTCGTCCATTTGTTGATGTTTGGAGCCTGGACTTTATTTTATGGCCTTGTTCGGTTTTTAAAAAAGAAATACAAGCTCTTTCCTGTATTTTTGGTTGGAGCATTTTTTGGACTGCTCATCGAAGTACTACAATATCTTTTACCGACACAACGAACGCCTGAGGTAATGGATTTTCTGGCTGATATTACCGGAACCGGATTAGCGCTAATAGTCCTTTATATACTTTCCAAAAGGGTTTCAGAATTTAAAGCAGACACCGCATTATAATGCGATAGAGATTAGCATTGCACTTTAGTTAGTTGATCACAGGCCGTTGAAAGAGCCGGTATTAACAAACTGCAAAAAACGATAAAGACTAAAAGTTTGTTTCAATAGTTAAATATTCGTGCTACTACTTGCACAGTACTTATAAAATGCCGTTCTTTTCAACTTATCATTTTAACTGGTAAACATCGTATTTGAACCATGACAAAAGAAAGAAAAACACCTAAAGCAGATCTTAAGAGATCGTACACTGTCTATCTAGAGGCAGGTTTGATTATTGCACTTCTCTTTATGATTACTGCTGTAAAGGTCACCCTCGAAACTGAACCCCCAAAAGCTATTGCTCTTGATGAACAGGATGTAGTCGAGATGGAGGAAGTAGTACAAACGAAACAAATTGAAACACCTCCACCACCTCCGCGTCCACCGGTCCCGGTAGAAGTTCCCAACGATGAGATCATTGAAGATGAGATGATTGATCTGGATGCTGAACTTGACATGGATGCACCAATGGATCTACCTCCTCCCCCTCCTGAAGAAGAGGAAGAAGAAGATTTCTTCGTTGTTGTAGAGCAAATGCCTGACCTCAAAGGTGGCATGGCGAAACTTCAGGGAAGTGTTAAGTATCCTGAAATGGCACGACGTGCTGGAATTGAAGGTCGAGTAACTGTACAGTTTATTGTGAATGAGCAAGGAAAAGTCGAAAATGCCCAGGTTGTTCGTGGTATTGGCGGCGGTTGTGATGAAGAAGCTCTAAAAGCAGTACAGAAAGCTGAATTTTCACCAGGAATGCAGCGTGGTCGTCCGGTTCGTGTTCAGTACGCACTCTCAATCAATTTCCGATTAGAGAACTAACAAATACGATTTGATATAGATTTAAGGTGTGATCATTTGATCACACCTTTTTTTATTTCTGAAAGGTTCTTAAAACATTCTTCAGGTTTTCAAATCCGGCTAATTCAATTGCCTCCCCTAGTCCAACCCATCTAACTTCATCAATTCCTTCTTCTTCTTCAGGAGTCAACTCTTCCTCTTTAGTGAAAATCATTGAATACCAGTGGGTTGTTTTGCCTCGGGTTTTCTTCTTTCCCTTTTCGGTGTATTCATGATAGCTGGTGCCAATCTTGTAGATAATAGCAGGAATACCACTGCCAACTTCTTCTGAGACTTCACGAACAGCACACATCTCTATCGTTTCGCCTTTATCCAGTTTACCTTTGGGTAGATCCCAGTATCCGTTCCTGAAAATCATTAAAACCTCAGGCTCAGATGAGTTTTCAGGATACCTCCAGACAATACCACCTGCAGCGCTAACCGGTTTAATTTTAGTTTTACTCATCAGCTTTTTTCGGTTCGCTGCCTTCAGATTCTTTTCCCTTTTTTGACTCTTCCGCGTAATTCAGTCTTAAATTTGTAAGAGCTTGCTCCAGATAGTTAGCTGATTCCTTAGACAGGTTTCCCTTGGTGAATTTCTTTAGCATTCCGAGGGTATCAATCGCATACTTTGCGGAAGAAAGATCTGTTTCAGATTCACCGGTTTGTGGATTCTGGATTTTTCCTAAACCCATCATCGCAATTTGCTGATGTTGCTGAACAAGCATCATAAAGAGAAGTTGCTCTTGCTGTTCTTCATTCAATTTATTTCCGTTCTCACTCATAATTTTGTTTACTTAAAATTGATTGTTTTGACTTATTAAAGTAAAGGGCTTTCCAGTTAAATAAAGTTCATTTTTGTGTACATTATACGCTCTCAAGGATAACTAAAATCAAATACTTTTTTATGGCCGTTGTTAAGCCTTTTAAGGCATGGAGACCTAAACCCGAATCTGCGAAAGAAGTAGCCTGCGTTCCTTATGATGTCATCAACACAAAAGAAGCAAAGGCACTGGCAAATGGCAAACCAAATAGCTTTTTGCATGTTATACGACCTGAAATAGACCTTCCTGATAAAACCTCATCATATGATACAAAGGTCTACCAAAAAGGACGGGAAAACCTGAATGAGCTTTTGTCTTCCGGCTTTATGGAACAGGAAGACACCGAATCGTTATACATCTACCGGCTAATAATGGACGGGCGCTCTCAAGCGGGAATCTTTGGCTGTGTAAGTGTTGATGATTATGAAAACGATGTTATCCTAAAACACGAGCTGACCCGGCCTGACAAAGAAGATGACCGGACCAAGCATATCATTACTCAGGAAGCCCATGCTGAACCGGTGATGTTTACATTTCGAGACCCGGGCGAAGTTACTTCGTTCATGAACGATTATATGGATTCACGGGACCCTCTTTATGATATCGAAACTTCTGATGAAATCAGGCACACTATCTGGAAAGTTGACTCATCTGATGAGCTTGTCTCAGCCTTTGCCAGAATTCCAAAATTGTACATAGCCGATGGGCACCATCGTTGTGCAAGTGCTGCCAGAGCAGCTAAAGAGTATGCATCACAGAACCCGGATCACGATAAAGAAGATGGCTACAATTTCTTTCCGGCTGTTCTTTTCCCCATGGACCAAATGGAAATTCTGGCCTATAACAGGATCGTATTTTCTATTCCTGATAACTTTATTGAACTGTTGGGCAAGAAGTTTACTGTTCAGAAAAAAGCAAAACCCACCCCTCCTAAAAAAGGCATGGTTTCCTTTTATTTGAATGACAATTGGTATGGAATTACCCTGAAGTCTCCCGTTGAAAATGACCCTGCATCGGCGTTAGATATTTCGCTCCTCCAGGAACAGATTTTAGGACCATTACTGGAAATTAAAGATCAACGGACAGATCCAAATATCGATTTTGTAGGAGGAATTCGTGGCACTGACGAATTAGAGAAGTTGGTAGATAATGGTGAAGCAGCACTCGGCATAAGCTTATATCCAACCAGCATAGAGGAGCTCCTGGACGTTTCTGATGCAGGTCTGTTAATGCCCCCCAAATCGACATGGTTTGAGCCAAAACTGCGCTCAGGGCTTTTAATTCATACCTTTAACTAATCTCATTTTAGTTCTAACATTCTTATTTCTCTAACCCGATGAAACGAGTTCACAATTTTAGTGCCGGCCCTGCTGCCTTGCCTCTTGAAGTCTTAGAAACTGTACAGGAAGAACTTCTCGATTATAAAGGAACTGGGACTTCCATCATGGAAAAAAGTCACCGCGGCCCCTCTTACACTCAAGTCGATACCGAGGCAAAAGAACGGCTTACACGAATTTTAGGACTTGGTGATGATTTCCACATCATGTTTTTACAGGGCGGAGCCACAGCTCAGTTCATGCAAATCCCGCTTAATTTTCTTTCTAAGAATGATACCGCAGATATTATTAATACCGGGGTTTGGTCAGAAAAAGCTATCGCTGAAGCTAAGCTGTTTGGCAAGGTTCATGTGCCTTTTAGCAGCGAGGATCAAAAGTTCTCAAGGGTCCCTGAAAATAGTGAGCTGAATCTTTCAGAAGATCCAAGATATGTTCACTTTACTTCAAACAATACCATTTATGGAACTCAATTTTCTTCTGAACCGGAATCGAATGGAGCTCCTCTTATTTGTGATGCTTCCTCAGATTTCATCTCCCGCCCGATTGACATCGACCGCTATGGATTGATTTATGCAGGTGCACAAAAAAACCTGGGCCCATCAGGGGTTACCGTTGTAATTGTTCGAAAAGACTTTCTTCAAACAGCCAATAAAAAAGACATCCCCAGTTTTCTTGATTTCCATTCGCATGCCGAGAGGATTTTCAATACACCTCCCACCTTTGCAGTATACATGGTGAATCTTGTTTTGAAATGGGTGGAAGAGAAAGGCGGCATCCCTCATTTCGTAGATATCAATAATAAAAAAGCAGATCTGCTTTACAGCACCATTGATTCTGATGAGTTTTACAGAGGTGCTGCCGAGAAAGCATCCCGTTCCAAAATGAACGTTACTTTTCGATTACCTTCAGAAGAGTTGGAAGAGCTGTTTCTTCAAGAGGCAAAACAACATGATCTCGTAGCTTTAAGAGGTCATCGCAGTATGGGTGGTATCAGAGCCAGTATCTATAATGCTTGTGAGCTAGAGTCCGTGCAGGCTTTAACAGATTTCATGAAGGACTTCCGCTCAAAAAATGGCTAGGACCACCTCTTAAAGTAACCCAAGTACGGTCAAAAAGTGATCAATGGTGTTGGGAACAAAAATAATCATGTACAGCACACCCCAAACAGCGCCTGCTATATGTGCTTCATGGTTTACCTTGCCCTCCCTGCGACTTGCATAGACGCTGTAAATCAGGAATAAAATTCCGAAAACAATAGCAGGTATCCCAAAGGGGATGAACATGATATATATAGGGTCAAGGGGGAATAGAACTATAAATCCGAATAGCACTCCCTCTACGGCTCCTGAAGCCCCCACTGTTGCAAAGTCGGGATTATCCTTGTGTTGAAATAATGAAGGCAAACTCGAAATGATAAGACCGGTGAGGTAAAGCGCAATAAAATGCTCTCTCCCAACTGACCTTTCCAGTACAAGCCCGAAAAAGAACAGCACGAACATATTCAAAAATAAATGGCCAATTCCCGCATGTATAAAGCCTGAGCTAATCAGTTCATACCAGGTGTTTTCGCGAACGACCCGATAAGGCATCATCATTCCTTTCTCAAAAACTTGCGGGACTACATAAAGGGCTAACATCGAAACCAGTACGTTCGCCACAATCAGGATAAGAGTTACCGACATCTATTTTTTCTTTTTAAGGTACGTTGATTACTCTACTCTTGCATAAGAATCAAAAAGAATAGTACTATTAGTTTCAAGACAAGCCGAAGTAGCTCAGGGGTAGAGCAATTCTCTCGTAAAGAATAGGTCGTCGGTTCAAATCCGATCTTCGGCTCAGTTCCATAAAATTCCTTTCTTCCGAATGATATTTACCATTTGTTAAAGTATATTAGCCACAACTTTAGGAAATACAGCTTTTAAGGGTAATAAATGATTGGCTCAGCATGCCACCAAGGTATGTTTGTTAGCACTTTTGTGGTAACGATGCAAGACTATGCATCACTGCCACACGCTATAGGCATATTGAACCGGCAAATCTCTAATATCTTCTATGGCCCATTGATGGTTAATAACCTGCAATGGCTTACTCACGAAACACTCCTGATTCTGCTTGGAGTCAGTCTAGTAGTTATCATCTTTTTGGGTAATAGAATTATGAATTACCAAAAGGATAGAAAAAACCTGGACACTTTGAATGATACTTTGAGTTCTCGCTCAACAAGTTCCACCTCCGTAAATGATGATGTTCATCGCTTTATTGGAGTTGTGTCACATGATATTCGCAGCCCCCTCAATTCTATTTCTGCCATTTCGGAAATCATGACTATGGATGCCGATCAACTGCCTCCTGAAGAGATCAAAGAATATGCCGGCAATATTTATGACCTCACTGTGCGAATAAATAATCTGGTGAGTAATATGAAAGACATTAACAATATTGACCATGGGGAAGTTAAACTAGAATTAAAGCCTGTTAAAGCTGAGGCTATTGCCAAAGAAGCCTATGACTCCCTCAACGTTTTAGGCAATAAAAAAAGAATAAAAACGACTTTAAGTATTCAGGATAACCTTCCGAGGGTAGTGGCTGATCAGGATGGATTGAAACGGATTTTAGAAAACCTCATCAACAATGCCTATAAGTTTTCAGACAAGCACTCAACAGTGAAAATTGCTGTTGAGCATCTAAAAAAAGAAGGGAAAGTTAAATTTAGTATTAGTGATGAGGGGCCCGGTTTCACGAAAGACGATCGAAAAAAGCTTTATCAAAAATTTTCTAAGCTTTCCGCTGCTCCAACCGGTGGCGAAAAAACTACCGGACTAGGTTTATTTATTGTTCATAATTTAGTTGAAAGAATGAATGGCAGCATTCACTTGGACTCTACTCCAGGTGAAGGGTCTGTTTTTTCTGTTATTTTGGAAGAAGCCAAATAGCATTTCATATCAAAGCGAGATATATTTTGAGATGCTAAATCAAATCATCTCCATGCATATATTTACCAAAACGCTTCTTTTTGTTTTAACGGCTATTTTTATCTCTGCCTGTGGTGTCTCGAAAAGGGGCGCTGACTTTGCTGATTACTCTTCTGAAAATGCGGAAGCTATTGAAACCGGCGTTTCCAGCTGGTATGGACCAAACTTTCATGGCAAATTAACCGCCAATGGTGAAATATATGATATGGACGGGGTCACTGCCGCTCACCGAACACTTCCTTTCGGAACCATCTTATTGGTTGAAAATCTGGATAATGGCAAAACCGTTCAGGTTCGCATTAATGATCGAGGACCTTATGCCAAAGACCGCATTATAGATTTATCAAGAGCTGCTGCTAAGCAAATCGAAATGATTGGCCCGGGTACCGCAAGGGTTCGGCTATATTTGTTAGAAGGTGATTTAGAAAATTCACGCATTACTGACATTAAAGTTCCTAACTACACGGTTCAGCTTGGCTCTTATCAGGATAAGAAAGAAGCTGAGAAGCATTCTGCAGAAATAGAGGGAACCAGAGTTGAGAATATCAAAGTGAAAGGGCAGACATTTTACCGGGTATACTTTGGACGATACACAGATCCTGAAAAAGCGAAGCAAGAAATGAATCGGCTTAATAGAAATGGATACGCCGGCTTTGTGAAGCAAATTGAAAATAATTGATTTTTTCGGGATTGATTATTCCTGATTTTCCGTTTTTCGCACAGAACACAAAATCAATTGTTGAATGAAAAAGAAGATCATTGTTATAGGAAGTGGATTTGGCGGTTTAGGTGCTGCATCACGCCTCCTTTCTGCCGGTCACGATGTAACCATTTTAGAGAAAAGAGATAAGCTTGGCGGACGGGCTTACGTCTATGAGAAAAACGGCTTTAAATTTGATGGCGGACCTACCGTAATCACCGCTCCATTTATGTTCGATGATATATTCGAAGCGGCGGGAAAGAAGCGGGAAGAATATGTGGAATTTGTCCCCTGTGATCCTTTTTACCGTATTTTCGACGCTGACGGTAAACACTTCGACTATAACAATGATCATGAATTTACACTTGAAGAGATTCGTAAGCGAAGTCCCGAGGATATTGAAGGCTATGAAAAATTTCTCGGTACCACGAAGGCTATTTTTGACAAAGGATTTGTAGAGCTGGCAGACCAGCCATTCCTTAAGTTTACAGATATGCTAAAGGTGGCCCCAGACTTGATCAAACTTCAGTCTTACAAAACGGTCTATAAATATGTTTCTCAATTCATAAAAGACGACTTCTTGCGGCAGTGTTTCTCCTTCCACCCTTTACTGGTTGGCGGGAATCCTTTCGACACCACTTCTATTTATGCGATGATTCACTACCTCGAAAGAGAATGGGGAGTTCATTATGCTATGGGAGGAACCGGGGCTATTGTGAATGCCTTAGAAAAACTTATTCTCGAGCAAGGCGGAAAAATTCAAACTGAAGCCGAAGTTGATGAAATTTTAGTAGAGAACGGGAAGGCCATCGGTGTAAGGATGAAGAATGGAGAAGTAGTAAAAGCTGATGAAGTCGTTTCTAATGCTGATGTTGCTTTCACATATAAAAATCTCATCAACCCAAAACACCGGAAGAAATACACCGACCGCAAAATTGAGCGTACCAAGTATAGCATGTCTCTTTTTGTTATCTATTTCGGAACTAAAAAGCGGTACACCGATTCAGGACTCGCTCACCACAATATCATCTTGGGTGAACGCTACAAAGAATTATTGGAAGATATCTTTCATGATAAAAAGCTTGCTGAAGATTTCTCTCTGTACCTCCACATGCCTACCATCACAGATCCTTCAATGGCACCGGAAGGATGTGAAGGTTTCTATGTGCTTTCGCCTGTCCCCCATTTAGACAGCGGAACTGACTGGGAAGAAATGGCTCCTAAATACCGAGATGCCATCATGAATTTCCTCGAAGAAAATTACTTACCTGATTTACAGGAAAACATTATTGCTGAACATTACATTGACCCTCTCCACTTTCAAAATGTATTGAACAGCTATAAGGGATCAGCTTTTTCAGTGGAACCGATACTGACTCAATCAGCTTGGTTTCGGCCTCATAATAAGTCAGAGGATGTTGACAATCTCTACTTTGTAGGAGCTGGCACTCATCCGGGAGCAGGTCTGCCCGGCGTACTTTCTTCGTCCATTATTGCCCAGGATTTAATTGGTAAAGCCTGATAATGTGATTCTAAATTCTATATAAAAGAGCGACACGCCTTACTTTCTTTTCAATATTAATTGAGCTTAAAAAAACACTAGAAAATTCCGTGCATTCCTATAACTTGGGAGGCATAGCTTTAGGTTATTTTTTTAAGTTAGACAGCCAATGAATAATGAATCAGCAGAATATTCTCTGCGACCCTTTTTTGATTTATCATCTGATTTATTTTGTGTAGCAGGTTTTGATGGATACTTGAAAAGGATCAATCCTGCTTTGTGCAAAGTTTTAGGATATACTGAAGAAGAATTACTCTCCCGCCCCATCAATACGTTCATTCATCCTGATGATGTTGGAATAACGGAAAAGAAAAGGGAACACTTATACGAAGGCAAAAAGTTGGTCAACTTTGAAAATCGATACATCACAAAAAATGGTGATGTATTATGGCTTTCATGGGCTGCTAAATCAGTAAAGGAGAAGGAACTGGTTTATGCCATAGCAAGAGACATCACTCATAAGAAAACACATGAAGACGAACGAAACAGGTTATTATCGGAGCTCACAAAATCCAATAAACACCTCAAGCAACTTCGTTTCAGCACCACACACGACCTTCGCTCACCTCTCAACAGTATTTTAAGCATCTTTTCTTTAATGGATATAGAAACCATCGAGGATGAAGAAACAAGGGAATTTGTTGAGTTACTTGAAAAAGCTTCAAAAAACATAAAGAGCAAACTCGATGAATATGTTGATCATCAGAAGAAAGAGAATCTCGAACCAGTTATTGCTGAAATAAATCTGCCCGAGGTCTTACAAAACATATTCATTTCAATTGACTCTCTGATAAAAGAAACAGAAACTGAATTTAATATTGACCTTTCAGCATTTGACACCGTTCCGTTTAGCAAGATATATCTGGAAAGTGTTTTCCTGAACCTCATTTCTAATTCAATAAAGTATGCTCACCCTAATCGAAACCCGGTTATCACCATAAAAAGTGTTGAAGAAAGTGGACAGAAGAAGCTTATTTTTTCTGATAATGGAATTGGTTTTGATTCTAAAAAGAATAAAAACCGGCTTTTTAAATTCAACCAAAGCTTTCATGACCATGCCGATAGTAAGGGCATAGGACTTTATTTGGTTTACAACCACATCACTAGCTTGGGCGGTTCTATTTCGGTTAAGAGTGAAGAGAATAAGGGGACTACTTTTACCCTCACTTTTCCTTAAGCCAATTATCTTAATTACAGGTTGGCTACAACAGCTTAAAATCATATTTTTTGGTACGGTAAGACTCAAGCTCAACGTCTAAATTTGTGATCAATACAATCTTTTTTAGGGCTCTTTTTATAACCTTCCAGTTTTGCCTGATTTATTCGGCAAGTCTTAGTGCGCAGTTTGCGGGCGGAAATGGTTCTCTGGCTAATCCTTACCAGGTTGCAACCCTTCAACAACTTCAGGAAATAAGCAATCACCTGGATAAGCACTTCATTCTTCTACAGGATATTGACGCCTCAGAAACAACTTCATGGAATTCGGGGCAAGGGTTCATTCCAATTGGAGACGAAGCGAATGCATTCTCTGGGCACCTCAACGGACAAGGATTTACTATTTCCGGACTACAAATTAACCGGCCAAACAAAGCATACAATGGGCTATTTGGCCATATTAACAAAGGAAGTATCAGCGATCTACACCTTACCGAGATCTCCGTGCAGGGTGAAAATATTACCGGTGGGCTGACAGGAAAAGTCACGAGTGGTGAAATCCAAAACAGCTCAGTAGAAGGTAAAATAAAGGGCCGAACTCATGTTGGAGGTCTTGTCGGGTTTAACCGAGGGCGGATTGAAAATAATGAAGCTAAGGTAGAAGCAACCGGCACCTCATACATTGGAGGATTGGCTGGCATTAACCGGGGGCGAATCATTCAAAGCAAATCTTCATCAAAAGTAAATGGAACCGGACATAATGCTGGCGGATTGGTCGGTAATAATTATGACGGGCTTATTTCTGAGTCTATTGCTGAAGGAACGGTAACTGGTGAGAAAGCCTCTTCCATTGGCGGATTATCCGGAAGTAATGGTGGACTTATTACCCGCTCTTATTCCACAGCTGATGTATCTGGAAAATCTTACGTGGGAGGTCTGGTTGGGAATAATCATTCCGGGGAAATAAAATGGTCGTATTCAACAGGAACGGTATCCGGGTTCAATCTTGTCGGAGGACTTGCCGGAGTTAACCGGAGAAATGGAAAAATTGAAGAGACCTACACCGTAAGCAAAGTAACCGGAACTTTAGAAACCGGGGGCTTCATCGGGGTGAACCGTGATCCTGTGAAAGCCGGGTACTGGGATAAAGAAAAGTCAGGGCAATCAATTGCCGTAAGCACAGGTAACGCCGAAGGCATCACGGCCTTGAATTCAGATGAAATCACCGGAAACCTAAGTTATGAGAATATGTCCGGGTTTTCCTTCAATTCGATATGGGGATATGTTCCTGACAAAACCCCTCAGCTTTTGTGGACCACTTCCTATTTTGTAATTCGGGAAGTTTTTTCACCTACATCAACCATTACCAGTGGTGACTTTATCTACTTCGAAGTCAGCCTTAAGAATTCCGGAAAGAAAAAAGACACCAACGATCTCATTTTATGGGATGGAAAAGACACTGAACTTGATCGCATAGACAACATAACCCTCAGCCCTAATGAAGACACCACAGCCGTTCTGAGTTGGCAAACTACCACCGATGATAAAGGAAATTTTGAGCTTGAGTTTCGAACCCAGCAATTCAGTAGAGTTTTCCCATTAACCGTTCTGAGAATGCCTGATCAGGTTGAACTGGAAAAACCATTCGAGCTTCAGGAGGATATCGAAACTTCTCCTGCTTTTACCTGGAACCCTGCATTTCTTGCTGATTCCTATCAGTTGCAAATTTCAGAAAATGAAAACTTTGACCCGATTCTAATCAACGTTTCAGATATTGACACAACCACTTTTGAGCTAAACTATACCTTAAAGCATGATACCTATTATCACTGGCGGGTTCGTGGTGTAAATGCCGATGAAAAAGGACCCTGGAGCGAAAGCTGGCCATTTATTTCAATTATTGAACGCCCTGAAAAAGTAGCCTTAAAAGCTCCTTTAGATGAAACTGAAGACGCCTTAACACGCCCAACATTCTTTTGGTCAGAAACAAAGCGTGCTGAAAATTATAAGCTTGAAATTTCCTCGGATGACGAATTTGAAAAAGTTGTATTTGATACTACCATAACTGCATTAGATTCTTCGCTAACTCTGGAACGTGACCTCCCATCCAAACAACAATTTTTCTGGCGCATGCAGGCAACAAATGTTGGCGGTGCATCTGACTGGTCTGATATACGGAGCTTTATTCCTATATCAGAACCAACTAAGAGAGCCTCTTCTACAGGACTGAATTATACTCTCGAACAAAACTATCCCAATCCTTTTAACCCAACCACTTACATCCGCTACAGTATCCCCGAAGCTACCCGTGTTCAAATAGACGTACTAAATATGTTAGGGCAAACTGTAGCCACACTTGAAGACGGCTATAAATCAGCGGGATGGCATACGGTAACGTTCAATGCTTCCAAGCTTTCGAGTGGCTTTTATATTTATCGTATGAAAACGGAGAATTACTCTTATTCCCGCAAGCTTTCACTGGTAAAATAAGTGAACATTCATAAAATCTTTATCTGAAAGCATTAGAATGTGCAAAGTTTTAATGAAGGGGAGATTTTATGAAAACTGCCATCCTGATATTCATGTCTCTACATGGAATTATACACCTGCTTGGCTTTTTAAAAGGGTTTGAACTTGCTAAGGTTGAGCAACTAAACGTCCCCATCTCAAAGCCGGCTGCTATCGCCTGGCTGGTTTCATTCATTCTTTTTGCGATTACTGTAAATCTTTATTTGGTCAATATTAGCTTCTACTTAGGAACCGGTTTTGTAGGTATTCTGGTTTCACAGGTCTTGATCATACAATCCTGGAAAGACGCCAAGTTTGGAACCCTTCCAAACATCATCTTCGCTATTCTCTTGCTCATTTCTATTTCATAAAACTGGAATTACTCTGAAAGCATGATATATTCCCCGTCTAATTACGGACTAAATATTTTTTCTCATGAAACGAATACTGCTCTCTCTATTACTTCCATTTATCATTCTTGGCTGCAAGCCCCAATCTGAGTACCACCAGCTGGAGCTTGAAGAAATTACGATCTCGGAACTGCAAGCCGGTTATGACAATGGCGCTTTCACTATTGAAGATGTAACCGATGCCTATTTAAAGCGCATCAGTGCGATTGATGAATTCGGTCCTCAGCTCAACTCAATGATCTATATCAACCCTAAAGCAACTGAAGTTGCACGGGGGCTGGATGCAGAATTACAGGCTGGAAATAAACGAGGGCCTTTACATGGAATCCCTGTTGTTTTGAAGGATAATATTGATACCTATGATATGCCTACCACCGCTGGTGCCCGAATTTTAGACGGCTCAATTCCCAACCAGGATGCTTTTATCACTCAAAAATTAAGAGATGCCGGTGCTGTTATTCTTGGCAAAGCAAACCTTAGTGAGTGGGCGAATTTCCATAGTAGCTTTTCGTCAAGTGGATGGAGTGCGTTGGGTGGGCAAACTCACAATCCCTATGATCTGACCCGAAACCCTTGTGGTTCAAGCGCCGGTTCTGGTGCTGCCGCTTCTGCAAACTTAACGGTATTTTCTATCGGTACAGAAACCAATGGTTCCATAACCTGTCCTTCTTCTGCCAATGGGTTAGTTGGTATTAAGCCTACAGTTGGACTATTGAGCCGATCCGGAATCATCCCCATTTCCCACACCCAGGATACGCCCGGACCTATGGCTCGTACCGTAACTGATGCTGCTATTGCTTTAGGAACGATGGTTGGAGTTGATGAAGCTGACTCTAAAACCGCGGCAAGCGAAGGAAACTTCCACACCGATTATACTCAATTTCTAAATGCTGACGGACTTGAAGGAAAACGAATCGGGCTTTGGACGGGATCTTTAGGCGGACATTTCCGGGTTGATACTTTAATGCATGAAACAGTCCGGTTCTTGGAAAGTCAGGGAGCCACTGTTGTTGAAGTTGACCGAATTTCAGGTGCGAATGTTGGTGGTAACTCTTTCCAGGTTATGCTCTATGAATTTAAAGATGGGCTAAACAAATACTTTACCTCTTTGGGTGATGACGCCCCCGTTAAAACAATGGCTGAACTTGTCGATTCTACCTTAGCTGATTCTTTAGAGATGCGTTATTTTGATCATAACTTGCTCATTGAAGCAAGTGAGAAAGGCGATCTGACCTCCGAGGAATATACCGATGCCTTAGAACGAATGATGAAATTCACCCGTACAGAAGGTATCGACAAAGTTATGGATGAGAATAATTTAGATGCTATTATTGGGCCAACGGGAGGACCTGCATGGAAAACGGATCTTACCAATGGCGATAACTTTGCGGTTTCTTCCAGCTCTCCTGCTGCTCGTTCCGGCTATCCCAATATTACCGTTCCCATGGGATATATTGATGGACTTCCTGTTGGGATTTCTTTCTTTGGGAGAGCGTGGAGTGAACCTCAACTTCTTGAAATAGCTTATGCTTTTGAACAAGCTACCAATGTTAGAAAAGCGCCTCAGTTTAAAAATGCTGACATGTAATTAATGCCCGGAAAGAATTCCTTTACATAAAAAAGGCCCATTTTCGTGGGCCTTTTTTGTATCAATATGTTATAAGACAAGTGTCAGTCGTTTAGGCTTTTTTGAAGATCATCCCAATCAGCCAAGAAACGCTCAAGGCCGGAATCAGTCAATGGATGTTTCAGCAAGCCTTTGATAACACTAAGAGGCATGGTTGCAACATCAGCGCCTTCTTTAGCACATTCAAGCAAGTGCATTGGATGGCGAATACTTGCTGCCAGTACTTCTGTTTCATACCCGTAGTTATCATAAATTTGTACGATATCGCGAATCAGCTGCATTCCATCGGTAGAGATGTCATCCAGCCTACCTAAGAATGGAGATATATAAGTGGCTCCTGCTTTTGCGGCAATCAAAGCTTGGGTGGGTGAAAAGCAAAGTGTACAATTTGTTTTAATTCCTTCTTCGGAAAAGGTTTTAATTGCTTTAATCCCGTCTTTAATCAGAGGGACTTTTACGACTACATTGTCAGCAATTTTGGAGATATTTCGCCCCTCTTCTACAATGGCATCATATTCTGTTGAAACAACTTCAGCAGATACGTCTCCATCTACGATATCACATATTTTAGCGATGTGTCCTTCAAAGTCACGGACTCCAATTTTAGCACATAAACTTGGGTTTGTAGTTACTCCGTCAAGTACGCCAAGATCATTGGCTTCCTTAATTTCGTCAAGATCAGCAGTGTCTATAAAAAATTTCATGAGTGAGCGAAAGTTTAGTTGTTATTTGTCATCCAAGATAATAATTCGCTTACTCCCATTCTTGTTACAATTCGTAACTATTCATTTCTTTTTTTTACAAAATAAGATCTTGTATAAACGAACTTTATCATGAACTTGTACAGTTGAGTATAATTACACCAATAAAAATAAATTTAATCTACAATAGTGAAAAACTCTTTCTTTTTAATTGCTTTACTGGCTGTTCTAACAATAAGCTGTGGAAGTGATGATTCCAGCGAAAGCAGTTCACCCTTTTCTCGATTTGGAGGAAATGGAGGCCGACCTGCAACAAGTGTTGAAACACAAAATATCCAGCTTGGCTCCATTGCCGATCAGGTTAGGTCTTACGGTAACGTAAAAGCACAAAACGTGATTTCAGTTCTCCCTCAAGTTAGTAACAGACTCACTGAAATTTATGTGGATCTTGGAGATACCGTCCGTCAAGGGCAGGCTCTTGCTAAGATATATGATGCTACATTCCGGGACCAGCTTAGCCAGGCCCGCTCTCAACTACAACAGACCAGAATTGCGGTACGAAGAGATAGTTCTGAATACGAGCGACAAAAGAGTTTAATGGAGCGCGACCTTACCAGTGAGTCTGAAATGGACATCGCTCAGGCTGCTTACCAAAGTTCCCGAGCTCAATTTGAGTCAGCCCGTTCATCACTCACACAAGCCCAAGAAGACTTTAATAATACCGTTGTACGCGCCCCTGTTACCGGTGTGATTACATCACGTGCTTTGGAAGTTGGCGATTTAGCGACAACCGGAACGGAACTATTTCAGGTTGCCAGTACAAATGGATATGAATCCCGCATTTATTTACCAGTACAAGACTGGCGGGCCGTTGCTGTAGGTCAAGAAGTTAATCTGCGCCTTTCTAATGAAAGTAGCGTTAGCGCAAGAGGAATTGTTTCTAGAAAAAGTCCTCAACTAGACGCTACTACAGGTTTGGGAGAAGTAGTTATCACACTTACTAGTATGGGTAATTCAATTTACCCAGGAGTGCTGGCTGAAAATGTTATTAATATCACCACCAAAGACCAAGCCTTGATCGTTCCTCGAAGTGCATTGGTTGAACAGGTTGAAACCGTTATCAATCCGGAATCTAATACTATTGAACTGGAGCGAACCTATTCTGTTTTTGTTTCGCGGGGTGATTCTGTTGCAGAACGACGCCAATTGGAATTAGGCATCGAACAAGGCGACCGTATTGAAGTGTTAAGCGGCTTACTTCCCAACGATGAAATTATTATCACCGGTCAAAGCGGGCTTGAAGATGGAGCTCGTATCGCCGTAGCATCTGGAGACCAATTTCAGGCTCCCCAGGAACGTCAAATCGGCGGACAAGAGGGGCAGGAAGAACAAGCTCAACAAGGCAATCGCCCTCAAGGAAGACAAAATCCTTTAGCCAATATGAGTGAAGAAGAGCGAACAAAAGCGCGTGAAGAAATGCAAGGCATGTCGCAACAAGAACGTATGGCTTACCTACAAAAGTTACGCCAGCAACAAGCTTCTTCTGCTGATTCAACCACAAACGAGTAGTACTGATGGGATCTTTATCCAAACTGGCGGTTGATCGCCCAATTACATTTTTAATGACCACCCTCATCCTTTTAGGATTTGGGTTTTATGGATTACAAAATCTTCGGTTAAACCTATACCCGGATGTTTCCTTCCCTACTATTACGGTTTACACCAGCTACGAAGGTGTAGCTCCGGAGGATATCGAAACACTGGTAACCCGACCTATTGAAGAATCCGTTGGCAGTATTAGCGGTATTCGTAAAGTTCGGTCTCTATCCAGTCAGGGTGCTTCTGTTGTAAAACTGAATTTTGAATGGGGAACGGATCTTTATGAAGCCGAAAATGACGTCCGTAAGGAGTTGGGTTTTGTAGAACGCTCTATTCCTGATGATGCTGAAACTCCTCTGGTTTTCTCTTATGACCCCAACCAAGAGCCTATTGTAGTACTGACGGTTACCTCCAACGCACGAAGTCCACGTGAGCTACGTACATACTCAAAACAGGTTTTAGAGCAACGTTTAGAGCGTATCAATGGAATTGCCTCCGTAGAGACTTCCGGCGGCTTAGAACGGCAAATTAATGTACAGATCGACAATGAAAAGATGCGTCTGTACAACATCACTATTGCTGACATCGCCTCTAAGCTTCAGCAAGAAAATATACAAGTACCAGCCGGTCAGCTCACAGAAGGAAATACCATCTATTCACTGAGAACTATTGGTGAATTTAAGAATGTAGATCAGATTCGAAATACCATCATAACCGTTCGAAATGAGCAGCCTTTGCTTTTGAAAGATATTGCCAAAGTTGAAGATGGTATCGCTCAGCCCATCGGTAATGTCCACATTAATGGTGAAAATGGCGTGATATTGAATGTATATCGCCAAAGTGATGCCAACGTTGTTTCTTCAGCAAACGCAGTAGTTGGAGGCCTTGACGAAATTAAGAGAAGCCTGCCCAACGATATAGAAATTTCAGTACTGACCAATAAAGCTGATTTCATTGAAGAATCTATCAGCAACCTATTACTAACGGGAGTTCAAGCCGTTCTGCTAGTGGTTCTGATTCTGCTCGCTTTTCTTCGGTCCGGGCGTTCTGCTCTCATTATCGCTATTTCTATTCCGGTATCTATTATCACAACCTTTACGGTGATGGATATCGCAGACTTGAGCTTGAATATCATATCTCTCTCCGGTCTTACGCTTGCCGTTGGTATGGTAGTTGATGATGCGGTGGTTGTTCTGGAGAATATTTTCAGGTTTAGGGAGCAAGGTGCGGGTCGGAATGAGGCCTCAGTAAAAGGGGCTAAAGAGGTGGCCGTTCCCGTGGTAATTTCAACCCTTACCACACTGGTTGTTTTCTTACCCATATTGTTTGTTCCGGGTATTGCCGGTTTCCTATTCCGTGATTTGGCACTGACAATTTCTTTCTCTTTATCTATTTCTTCCTTAGTGGCGCTGACTCTTATCCCACTAATGACTTCGCAATTTTTCAAAGAGAAGGCTCAGTCTTTTGAAGCCAAGAATAAGATTGCCGTCTTTTTCAGCAACCTATTGAACAAAATTGAATCTACCTATAACAAACAGCTTGATGCAGCTCTAAACAGAAGTGGCATGGTTGTTACCGGTGCGGTTCTCCTTTTTGTAATCAGCCTTCCTTTGTTCTACTTCATCGGGGGTGAATTTTTTCCGCGTGTTGATGAAAATGCCTTCACTCTTCAGGTACAAAGAGAGCCGGGTGTGAATTTATTTGAGCTTGAACGCTCAATCTCTCAGGTTGAAAGTATTATTGAGCAGGAAGTCCCCGAAGCCCGTTTGGTAGTTTCTGATTATGGCGACAAGGAAGGAATTGAAGGTGCAGACGATCCGGGTGGTTTTACAGGAACGGTTCGTATCGAGCTAGTCCCACAAAACGAGCGAGACCGAACTCAATTTGAAATCACTTCCTCCCTACTCGAAGAACTCAAAATTGTCCCCGGAGTTCAGATTCAGGAAATAATTATTGATCCGCTAAGTCCAGATGGAGAAAATGGACTGATTGTTCAAATCTTTGGCTACGATCCTGCAATTAAGGAAGAACTGGCTAATGGAGTAAAGGAGAAATTACTTCAGGTTGATGGAATTAATAGCGTATTCAGTACTTCTGATCAGGGCAGACCGGAATTGCGATTAATCATGGATCGCGAGAGAATTTCAAGAGTTGGAATGAATACCAATCAGGTAGCCACAGCAGTAAGTAATGCCGTAAAAGGGAATGTTGCTACTGCTTTTGTAGATCAAGGTGTGGAATTTGAGGTAGTAGTAGAGCTGGATCCAATGGATAAATCTCAGTCTGTCGATTTAGCCAACATTCAAATTCAAACCCCTGACGGAAACTGGATGCCATTGAAGAACCTTGCCCGTGTGGAAAGGTATTCAGGTCCTACGAACGTCCTTCGTATTGATCAGGAACGCGTAACAGAAGTTACAGCAGAACTTACAGGAACTGACTTAAAAACAGCAACCGCAGGCGCACGTGCTTTGCTGAATGATGTGGACTGGCCGGATGAATACCGCTATGAAATTGCCGGTACTGCCGAGGAACAAACAGAGTCATTCAACTTTTTACTGATTGCCTTCATGATTGCCGGCATTCTAACCTATATGGTCATGGCTTCACAATTTGAGAGCCTGGTTGAGCCCTTTATTATCATACTAACCATTCCTCTTGCGTTAACAGGTGTATTAATTATGCTTTGGATTACAGGAACCAGCGTTAGTGTAACATCAATGGTAGGGTTGATTTTACTTACAGGAATTGTAGTTAACAACGGTATCGTGATGATTGACTACATCAAAATATTACAATCTCGTGGTATAGAACGTCACCAAGCAATTGCTGATGGTGCCACCCGTAGATTGCGCCCAATTTTGATGACTGCATTCACCACTATTCTATCAATGGTTCCTTTAGCTCTTGAGTTAGGTTCTGGTTCAGAGACCTGGAGCCCCATGGCAAGAACTGTTATCGGCGGTTTAACAATGAGTACTCTGCTGATGCTTTTTGTAGTTCCTTGTTTTTATAATATCATAAATAGTTGGGTAGAGAAATTTGGCTTTGATGCCGTCCATAAAGTTGATCCCTTAGCAAACCAAAAAGAGGCCTTAGCATGAAACAGTTCAGTGTAGCCGGAGGTATTTTAAAGCGCCCCATTACCGTCATTATGATGACACTCATCGTGATTGGCTTTGGTGTTTTTTCATTAACCAACCTAAAGGTTACGCTGTATCCTTCATTGAATATCCCGGTCCTGGCCGTCTCATCCGGGTACAATAATGTATCCCCGGAAGATATTAATCGGTTAATAGTAAACCCTATTGAAGGAGCCGTTTCTGCGATTGAAGGAATTGAAACTCTTGAAGCACGGGTAAGCCGCGGAAATGCATTTGTAATCCTGCGGTTAAGAGAAGGCTCTGATATCCGCAAAACGGAACTTAAAGTCCGTAAAGCTATTGACCAAATTCGGGGTGAACTCCCGGATCAGGCTCAGGAACCGGTTATCTTTCAATTTGACCCCGAAAGCAGGCCCATTATGAGGCTGAGTATTGACGCTGACAACCGAGGTCTTGATGAACTAAGAAACATTGGTATTGAAACCGTTGAAACCAGACTAGAACGTATTGAAGGGCTTGCATCAGCGGAGACTCAGGGCGGACTTGAGCGACGTATTTATATCGATGTGACTCCAATGAAACTGGCTCAGCATAACCTATCTCCTGCTGACATTCAAAATGCACTTCGCCAGAACAACGTACAGCTCCCCATAGGTAATGTTGTAGCAGACCGGATTAATTACAGTGTAAGAGCTCAATCTACCTATCAAACCGTAGATCAAATTGCCAATACTATTGTCAACATCTCTGAGAACGGTGTCCCAATTCGAATTAAAGATGTGGCTGATGTAAGTGATGGATTTACAGAAGTAACCAGTTTGGTGAAGGTAAACGGCCGCAATAGTGTTTCGGTAGAAGTCCAAAAAAATTCAGATGCCAATACGCTTGATGTGGTAAATGCCGTAAAAGCGGTTGTCCCTGAAATTAACGACATACTTCCACCGGGTGTGGTTCTTCAAGTACTTTCAGATGAAGGAAAAACCATTGAAGACTCTGTTAATAACCTTGCACAGTCGGCTACGGCGGCACTTGTTGTTGTTATTTTAGTAATCCTATTGTTTATGGGTGGATGGCGAATTTCACTTGTTGTGGCTTCCTCTATCCCGGTTTCCATAGCTGCCAGTTTTGCCGCTATGTATGCTGCAGATCTAACACTTAATATTTTAACTATCTCTGCTCTGGCACTGGCGATCGGACTTTTGGTTGATAACTCTATCGTAGTTACTGAAAGTATTGCACGAAAACTGGAAGAGGGAACCCCACGTTTTAAAGCTGCATTGGAAGGGACAAATGAAGTTATCGGAGCACTTCTTGGTTCAACCCTCACGACCCTTGGAGTTTTTATTCCTATTATTTTGATATCAGGTACGCAGGGGGCTTTTTTCCGTGAGTTCGCCTACACCATCTGTTTTGCTATTGGCTTCTCATTCTTATCATCCATTATTTTGGTTCCGGTTATCTCTTTACTAACCTTAGATGCCAATCAGTTTAATGCTAAAAACCTTGCGTTCAGAGGCATTTCAAAAATTGAACGTGGATATACAAAAATACTCGGCTGGTTTTTCCACCATAAATGGGTTCCGTTACTTGCTATGGTTGGCATTTTAGCAGGCACTTTCTACTTATACACGAACATTTCTAAGGAAGGATTCCCCGAAGCTGATTCCGGACAAATCGATATTGATATTAGCCTACCAGAGGGGAGTAAACTCACCCGTACCGCTAACGTGATGGAGAATTTCAGCGACCGTATTGGTAACATGCCAGAGGTTGAGACTATGATTACCTCTATTGGCCGGAGTCGCTGGAATACTCAAAGTAACCGGGGAGAAATTAGTCTAACACTCGTTCCTGAAACAGAAAGGGAGCAAAGCAGTACTGATTTCGCAGTCCTTCTACGAGAAGAATTAACCTCCCCTGGCGTAGATGTTCGGGTTCGGGTTGAAGGTGGTGGACTTCGCTTTGGCCGAGGCTGGAATTCAGGTGGTGGCTCTATTCGACTTAGCCTCATTGGACCTGAGATTCAAGAGCTCGTAGCTATCTCCGCTAAAATTGAAGCGAAGCTCTTAGATGATCCAACCGTGGTTTCTGTCGATAATGGCCGTACAGATCCAACCCCTGAACTACACTTTTATGCCGACCGTGAACGTCTTGGAAAACTTGGCACAAACTTGAACACCATTGCCGGAAATCTCAGAACGCAAACCTTAGGGAACCAGGCAGGGTACTATATAGCCGATGGACGAGAAATTCCGATTGAAGTGCGAACTCAAAAACAAGCTTTAACCAGTCGAGAAGATCTTTTTGATCTTGAGGTTTTTCAAGTTGGAGATCAACGAATTCCTATTGCTGCTGTTGGTCAATTTGTACCCACTGAAGGTGTAGATTCTTTCAGCCGGCGAGACCGTGAGACTCTACTGGATGTAAACATTCAGGTGCAAGGTAATGCCTTGGAGTATGAACCTGTAATCAGAAATTTCCTTAAAACCGAAGTGGTTCTTCCTGAAGGATATCGATATGAATTTACGGGTGGCACACGTGAGACTCAGCAGGGGCAGTCTGAGTTTGGTTTTGCACTATTGGCAGCACTATTACTCATGTTTATGATTATGGCCTCCCTGTTCGAAAACTTCAGAGATCCTTTCGTGATATGGTTATGCATTCCTTTGGCAATGTTTGGAGCGCTTGCTTACCTGTTTACAATAGGTGATCCACTTAGCACAACTTCCCAAATTGGAATCTTTATGCTGGTCGGTATCATCGTGAATAACGGGATTGTCTTAGTTGATTATATGCACCTTTATACCAAAGGTATTGATTATGATATGCTGAACAAGGATTCTGTAAGATGGCATAATCTATTTATCCCTGTCTTCTTCTGGAAAGTGAAACCTACCGCTAAGAACTCTGAACTTCTCAAACAAATAACAGAAGCTTGTCGCCGCAGAATGCGCCCTATTTTACTTACTGCTATCACAACCATTTGTTCTATGATTCCTCTTTCGCTTGAAATTGGTTCCGGTGCAGAAACATGGTCTCCACTTGCAAAAGCCGTGATTGGCGGTTTAATGTTTGGATCAATTTTGACCCTCTTCATTACCCCCGTCATCTCTGTGTCGCTAAGTATGACTATTGAGTGGTTTAAAGAACTTTTCCGAAGAAATAAAGCGGCTACACAGGCCTAAATTCATAAAAAGATTTCCCTTTATCTCAATGCGAGATTAAGGGTTACACAGACCTGTTTAGTTTAAATAATTTCCTTAAAATGTAGTTATAAGCTTGGAATTTGGAACTTGTTTACGCTATACTTGTTTAGAATATAAAAAGGAGAAAAATTATGAGTAGATCATCAGATTATTTATCAGGCATTATTTCAGGAGCTCTCGTTGGAGCTGCCATTGCATTGCTTTATGCACCCGATACTGGAAAGAATACGAGAGACCGTCTTTCTTACAAACTCAGCAATTATTACGATGAGCTGAATGAGCTTATCGATCAGCTGAAGGAAGAAAAAGAGCTCTTGGTTTCTGAAGCCAAAGAAAAGGGCGATAAAGTTGTTTTAGATGCTAAAGAAAAAGCAGAAGGCTTAATCAAAGAAGCCGAGGATTTACTAGAATCTATCGAGACAGCTAAGAAAAAAGCTTAAACAACTTTAGAAAGTTTATGAATTTAAACCCACTGCTGATTAAAGTAGTGGGTTTTTTATTTGTGCGAATTTCTTCTCCTTGCATCTTTCCTATTCATTAGCTAACTCCCAAAAAAGCATTAACGGGTATTAGCTATGGACACACGTAAACAATTCTTAAAAAAAATCGGAAGCGGAGCTGCTGCATTAACTGCAGGCGCCTTTTTTAATCCTCTAAAATCTCAACAGCTTCAGGAAGAATTAAATAGCTATTCGGGAACGGCTCAAGAAATTGCAATAAATGAAGATTTCTGGTCAACGGTCCAACAAGCATTTACGGTAGATCGCAGCTTGATCAACCTAAACAATGGCGGAGTCAGTCCGTCTCCTGAGTTCGTTCAGGCAGCAATGAAAAAGCATCTGGATTTCTCGAATCAGGCCCCCGTTTATAATATGTGGCGTATTCTTGAACCACGAAGAGAAGGTGTTCGCCAGCGACTAGCCAAGAATTTTGGGGTAGATACAGAAGAAATCGCCATCACTAGAAATGCCTCAGAAAGCTTACAGATTTGTCAGTTTGGGTTTGATTTGAAGGCAGGCGATGAGGTTTTAACCACCGATCAGGATTACCCGCGTATGATAAACACCTTTAAACAGCGTGAGCGGCGTGAGGGTATCAAACTCAACCAAATTAGCATTCCCGTTCCTGCTGAAGATGATACAGAAATCGTACGCCGATTTGAAGAAGCCATCACCCCAAATACAAAGCTCATTTTGATGTGCCACATCATTAACCTGACGGGCCAAATCTTACCGGTCAAAAAGGTGGTACAAATGGCTCGTAAAAAGGGAATCCCTGTTATTGTTGATGGTGCCCACGCATACGCTCATTTTGAGTTTAACCACGCTGACCTCGATTGCGATTATTACACAACAAGCCTTCATAAATGGCTTTTTGCCCCTCATGGAACCGGAATGTTATATGTAAGAAAAAACAAGATCAAAGATCTTTGGCCCCTCATGGCAGCAGCAGAATCTCAGGATAATGACGTCCGTAAGTTTGAGGAGATTGGGACTCACCCCGCTGCTAATTTCCTCGCAATTGGTGAAGCTCTTACTTTCCATGAAGGTATTGGGTCTGCCAGAAAAGAAGCTCGGCTAAAATATCTCAATGACTTGTGGATTGATGAACTTGTGGATGGAGATAAGGTAGTTCTTCACACCAGCCGAAATCCCAAATATGCTTGTGGAATTGCTACTGTTCAGATTAAGGGATTGGAGCCTAATGAACTAAACGGTACCCTTTGGAGAGATTATCGTATCATAACCACCCCTATTAACCATGCACAATTTCAGGGTATCCGTGTTACTCCTAACGTGTATACGACGCTGGAAGAAATCGATCGCTTTATTGGTGCAATGAAAGATCAGGTTAAAAAAGTTTAGGCAACTACAGCTATCAGTTCATCATGAAAACCACTCAAACAGAGAAAACTATGTTTTGGAAACCAATCGTTTTAAGCCTGCTTGCCGCAGGCCTTATTACCTCTTGCGTAAAATTCGAATCTGAGACGAACTCATCCCAGCAAAAGAAAATCATAAATACCGAAAGCGCACCTGCTGCTGTCGGAATTTATTCGCAGGCAGTTCAAACCGGAAATACAATCTATTTATCCGGTCAAATTGGGCTCATCCCTGAAACACGCGAGCTTGCCGGCGATGATTTAGAGTCACAATCACATCAAACTCTCAAAAACATACAGTCTGTTCTTCAGGCTGCCGATTTTACTCTCTCTGATGTGGTAAAGGCTCAGGTTTACTTATCTGATTTGAATGACTACAGTGCTTTTAATGATGTATATGTTCAATATTTTTCTGAAAATCCCCCGGCGAGAGCTGTCGTTGAAGTCAGCCGCATTCCCCTTGATGCCAAAGTAGAAATTATGGTTACAGCAGTAAAAAATTAGTTATGTCTGACTTAAAAAGTGTTATTAACCTGAGACGTACTCTTCACCGTTATCCAGAGCTTTCCAATCAGGAGTTTGAAACCTCAAAAAGAATTTCCTCTTTCTTCGAAGAGCATAAGCCTGATGAAGAGATCTCTATTTCAGATACAGGCAAAGCCTTTGTATTTGATAGCAAAAAACCCGGCGAAACCTTAGTATTTCGTTGTGAACTTGATGCCCTACCGATTCAGGAAAAATCAACTAAAGCCTATCGCTCTTCGACTCCCGGTGTGGCACACCTTTGTGGACATGACGGTCATATGGCAGTCATTGCAAGACTCGGGCAACTGATTGCAGAGAACCGCCCCAAATCAGGAAAAGCCGTACTGCTGTTTCAGCCTGCAGAAGAAACCTATCTGGGAGCTAAAGATGTCGTTGAATCCCCGCAATTCCATGCACTTTCTCCTGACTATATTTTTGCCCTTCATAACATTCCCGGTGTAGAAAAGAATACCGTTCTTTTGAAAACAGGAAGTTTTTCTGCCGCCTCTTGTGGAATGACTATAAAGCTTGAAGGACAGACTTCTCATGCAGCGGAACCTCAGAATGGGCTTAATCCTTACGGCACAGCCAATCAAATTGTGCATCAAATTCTGGAGCTTGCAAATAATAATAGAGCTGCCTTTTCTGATCACACCATTGCTACCCTCATATTTATTCGATTAGGGGAAATTTCTTTTGGAATATCTCCGGGTAGCCTCGAAATGGGCATAACCTTACGTGCCTATGAGAACGATGATCTTGATCTGCTATGTGAAAAGTCAGAGTCCATAGTCAAAGAACTTGCCCAAAAGAATGGCCTGGATTTTGAATGGAGCTATTCTGAAATCTATCCCGCCACCGAAAACGATCCAACTTGTGTAGACATGGTAAGTCAGGCATCAAAAACACAAAAATTAACGGTTCAGCAAATGGACAAACCTAATAATTGGTCGGAGGATTTTGCCTATTTCACTGCTACCAATAAAGGTGCCCAATTTGGGTTTGGTTCAGGAAAAGGTCTTCCTCCTTTACATAACCCCAGCTATGATTTCCCTGATGATATTATCGATCCTGCCGCAAACATCTTCTATTCCATTTATTCCGAAAAGCTCCTCTGAATGACAACAGACTATGATTTGTTTATAGAAATGAACTTAGAAGTCGAATCTAATCTTAAAGATTATGACTGCTACAGCAACACTTCAACGAGTAGACGCAGAAACTTTATATCGTAAAATGACCGGTGAACATTCACCGATAATCATAAATGCATTATCGCAAGATGCCTATGTGGCCAAGCATATTCCCGGATCTATAAATATTCAAACTGAAAATGCAGAAAGGGCTAAAGAAGTAATCCCTTATATGGATGCTGAAATCATTGTTTACTGTGCCAATGCTGACTGCGATGCTTCTCCAAACCTGGCTCAAAAGCTCGAAGAAATGGGTTATACAAACGTCAGTGATTTTGAAGAGGGGCTTGCAGGATGGAGAGAAGCCGGATATGATTTAATCGGTTCTGAAGTCTGATTTTTAATTCACTTAATATTGAAGAAAGCCGTCTCGCATGAGGCGGCTTTTTTTTCGTAAAAAGAAATTACGGTTAATCCCTTTTACCCCTTTATAGAATATATTCTTCGATCAATCTTAACTGAAAGAATCGGAGAATGGGTTCATGAAAAGAATCATATTTGTTTTATGTATGGTGATGGTAGCTGTGCCGGGCTTTGTTAATGCCCAAACCACAGACGACATGGTAGATGCTATTGTAAAGGAAGCTACTGAAAACTCTCAGCTGGAATACTTAGCACATCAGCTTACAGATGTTATTGGACCACGTTTAGTGGGAACACCGCAAATGCAAAATGCTCACGAATGGGCGGTAGCCCAATTTAATCAATGGGGTATTTCTGCTGAAAACCAACAATTTGGACAGTGGCAAGGATGGGAGCGCGGCATTACGCATGTAGACCTCATTTCGCCGCGTGTAGTCTCACTGGAAGGGATGCAGCTTGCCTGGAGCCCTTCTACCAAAAAGGGTGGCGTAGAAGGAAAATTAGACATCATTCCGAACGTTGAGAATAAAGCAGCTTTTGAAGAATGGCTTAAGACCATCAAAGGGAAGTTCATTCTGGTTTCGATGATGCAGCCTACCGGGCGACCTGACTACAACTGGCAAGAGTTTGCAACCGAAGAGTCTTTTGAAAAAATGAGACAAGAGCGTGATGCTATGGAAGATGCATGGCGAGAACGCTTCACTAAAATAGGCTATAATTCACGAGAAGTATTAGGGGTTCTTGAAGAAGCAGGAGCTGCGGGAATCATACAGTCACGTTGGTCCAGCGGTTTTGGGGTGAATAAGATTTTTAGTGCAGGAACGGAAAAAGTACCGGTCATTGACCTTGCTCTTGAAGATTATGGTATGCTTTATAGAATGGTAGAATACGGAGATCAACCGGTTATAAAAGTAAATGCCCAATCCACTAAGTTAGGTAAAGTGCCTACTTTTAATACCATTGCAACCATACCGGGATCAGAAAAACCGGACGAATATATTATTCTTTCTGCTCACTATGATTCATGGGATGGCGGAACCGGAGCCACAGATAATGCAACCGGTTCTATAACTATGATGGAAACTGCCCGCATTTTAAAGGAAGTGTATCCTAACCCTAAACGCACCATTATTGTTGGATTATGGGGTAGTGAAGAGCAAGGCCTGAATGGTTCAGCAGCATTTGTAGCAGACAATCCCGAAATCGTTGACAACATGCAGGCTCTATTCAATCAGGATAATGGAACGGGTAGAGTAGTTCGTATCTCAGGACAAGGTTTCTTGCACGCTTATGAGTTTTTAGGAAGATGGCTTGAAGCTGTTCCCCGAGATGTAAGTCAACATATTGAGACAACTTTCCCTGGAACTCCCGGTGGTGGTGGTTCTGATTATGCTTCATTCGTATCAGCAGGGGCTCCAGGATTTTCATTGAGTTCTCTCAGCTGGAGCTACTGGAACTACACCTGGCACACTAATCGTGATACCTACGACAAAATTGTTTTTGATGATGTCCGGAATAACGCAATTCTTACCGCAGTTCTTACCTATATGGCAAGTGAAGATCCTGAAACATTCCCTCGTGATAAAGCAGTACTTCCAATCAGCCGAAGAACAGGCGAACAAATGACCTGGCCTACCCCTCGTACCGCTAACCGGGATGGCGGGAATTAAATCTAAAGTTGAATTTACACAAAGCTAGTATCGAAGCCATCTTGATTTGTCAAGATGGCTTTTTTATTTCTATCTCAGTCTATGAAGGAGTTTCAAATGTAAATTTAGTTTAACATTAAACTTTTTCTTTGAAATTCAGCTCTTTTAAAATAGATTGAGCTACCCTCTTAACTAATTGGAGTACATATGAATAACAAAAATATTGCAGTTTTACTGCTTCGTATTGGAGTAGGTATAATCTTTATTGTAGCCGGTTGGGGGAAGCTAACCGGAATTGAAGGAGTTCAGGGATTTTTCGGAAATATCGGAATTCCCATGGCAGGTTTTATGGCTTGGGTTGTTGCCCTTGTTGAGTTTGTTGGCGGAATTATGATCCTTATAGGTTATAAAGTTCAGGTGCCCGGTATTCTTCTGTCTATAACCATGCTTGTTGCTATTTTCACCGTAAAAATGGGTGGAGACGGCGGCTTCAGAGGTATGCGCCTTGAAATCATTTTAATGCTTACCAGTTTAGCCTTAGCTATGATGAGCACTGGTAGTTATTCCCTTGATTCGATGTTGAATAAACCTTCTGAAGAATAAACCCAATCTTGACCACCTTGATTAAACTCAGGGTGGTCTTTTTTCTATTAAGCCTGATTATTCTGTTACAAAAACGAGTGCAATTTTATCCCGATTCGGACTTAAGGCCAGGCGGGTAATTTGCCCTGACTCATCATCGAAAATCTTATAAGGCCCGGTATATCCGGCAACCTCATTCCAAACCATCAGGTTATTTCCTTCTCCAATCAAAAAGGTCTCTCCGTCAATCCAGAACATATCCTCTGAAATTTCTGGTGTTGAAACTAAGGTTTTGAACATCTGTTCCCCAGGAGAATAGGTTTTAACCACCCAGTTGGTGGAATCACTTTTATCTACAAAACTGACTTCGTTTTTGCCCGGCACCTTATGAATGGACCGGCCGGGGTTTTCAGCTATTACTTCTCGCTGAATTTTATCTCCGAGCTTAAATTCTACAAAAGTAAAAGGCTCAGACAGTACAAACGTATAAAGAGTGCTTTCATCGTACCAAGTATGGTATCCAATAATCTCATTTGGAACCAATACGGAGGCTTCTCCTTCTGCAAGTGGAATTTTCCAGAGCAGTTGCTCCGGCTCACTTCGAATAACCGAAAAGTAGTTCTGATCCGGCATAACAGTTGGGGAATATTCTCCACCAGGTAAATCAGTAATCCAGGTATTTGTATCTGAATCAAAATTGTATTGCCTGATGTCTAAACTGCTTTCATCAGGTCGAATACTTGCATAAAGAAACCCCGAACCATCCGGCAGAAACGAAGGCTGATTATCGTAAAAGGGACTCTGGGATACGTTCTTCAGATTCTGAATAGTGATGCCTCCATCCGAATATTCGAAATCACCTACATATACTTCGGGATTTGGTTGAGCAATGATCTGTGTTGAAAAGAGTAAAAATAAAGGGATTGATAGTATCTTCATCACCATTTTTTGTATTTCTATTAGCCCTGGTTTCTATTCTAAGTAAGTTACCAAGAAAACCTATCTGTTGTTTTCCCAGTTATTTCCTTCCTATAAACATTCCAAAATGTTTGTAGAGATTTACCAAAAATATGAGCTTCATTATTTAAAATAGACTGAATGAAAGGATGTGTCATTTTACACTTCATATATTCTTCCCAGTCTTCAACTTCTATCATTGCTGGTGAATTAATAAAGAAAAATTTAGCTTTATTATGGTTTGAAGTACAAAGTATCTCATCATATAAGTTTAATTGAGAATAGATATGTGATTTAGCTTTATAAAATAGGTCTTCTTCTAAGCGTTTTTGATCCCGAAAGTATTCCTCTTTTTCAAGGGCGGTAGCTGAAATATATTTAATTACTTCTGGATGTTCGATTAATAACTGATCTGATGTAAGAAGCCGGTTTACTAAACTTCTGTTATCTTCAATTGCCATTCTTTTCCTTTCACCGTACCTGGTCACTAAAGCCCAAAAACCAGCAAGACAAGCAGCCAAAACTGTCCAATATAATTCCATATCACCCCACGAATTTTGAGTTTGTTTTTGCGAAAAAGCACAATTATTTGATAAGAAACAACAATGCATCCGTAATTAATAGATAAAAAAAAGCCCTACTCAACTTAATGAACAGGGCTTTAATTTTATTTATGCTACTTCGGCTAACGAAGTCTCAGTGAAATGAAGATTAATCTTCGGCTTCAGCGGTTTCGCTTTCACCATTTTCACTACCGCCAAGTTCTTCAAATACCTTAGCGATTTCTTCGTCTCCTTCTTCCATGTCTTTCTTAGACCCAACGACAATGTCGTTGTAGTCTCGAAGACCGGTTCCTGCTGGTACTTTATGCCCAACCACCACATTCTCTTTGAGTCCGCGGAGGAAGTCTTTCTTAGCTTCAATAGAAGCCTGAGTAAGTACCTTCGTTGTTTCCTGGAAGGAAGCAGCTGACAACCAGCTATCAGTTGAAAGAGCAGCTCTCGTGATACCCAACAGAATTGGCTTAGAAATAGCCGGTTCTGCTTCACGGGTTTCGAGTTCTTCTACGCCTTCTTTAATTAGCTCATTGTTTACATCTCTTACTTCACGACGATCGAGGATAGCACCTTTCTTAAGTTCGCTGCCACCCGGATTGGTTACTACAAATTTACCAATCAACTCATCGTTACGTTTGTTCACTTCAAAGCGATCAACTTTGTCCCCTTCAAGGAACATTGTATCGCCGGGATCTGTGATCTCGGTCTTCTGCATCATGGTGCGTACAATAACTTCAATATGCTTGTCATTGATTTTCACACCCTGTAGTCGGTAAACCTCCTGAATTTCATTCACGAGATACGACTGTACAGCATAAGGTCCGAGGATGTTTAGGATATCCTGAGCCGGAATAGTTCCGTCTGAAAGTGCCTGTCCAGCTTTCACAAAGTCATTGGATTGAACCAAGATATGCTTGCTGAGCGAGATCAGGTATTTCTTCTCATCGGTTCCGTCTTTGGATTTCACAAATACCTCTTGTGAACCACGCTTACGTCCACCCATTTCAACAATACCGTCAATTTCAGAAACAACGGCAGGTTCACTTGGAGAACGTGCTTCAAATAGTTCAGTTACACGTGGAAGACCAGCGGTGATATCCTTCGATTTGGATGTAGCGCGTGGAATCTTAGCGATAACCTGACCGGCTTCAACTTTCTCACCGTCATCAATAACGATGTGTGTATCAACTGGCAGAGTACTTTCGCGGATTCGGTCTTTGGTTCCTTTGATCACAAGGGTTGGTACCAGCGAGCGATCTTTGGAATCCGTGATAACTTTTTCGCGGTGACCAGTTTGAGCATCAGTATCATCAGAAGATGTTACTCCATCAATGATATCTTTGTACTCAACGGTACCGTCAATTTCAGAGAAGATAAGTGCGTTATATGGATCCCACTTACAGAGCACAGCTCCTTTAGGCACCATATCGCCTTCCTCAACCAACATCTCTGAACCGTAAGGCACATTGTAGTTGATGAGTACTTTACCTTCGTCGTTCACGATCTTGATTTCACCAGCACGGGAAAGAACAACGCTATGCTCTTCTTCACCGTCGTTGTAAACCACAACGCGAACGTTTTCAAATTCTACTTTACCTTCAAATTTCGTCTTATGCTGAGATTCAGCCTCAAGTCGAGAAGCTGTACCACCAACGTGGAAAGTTCGAAGGGTCAGCTGCGTACCTGGCTCACCAATAGACTGAGCAGCGATAACACCTACGGCTTCTCCCTTCTCAACTACGGTTCCACGAGCGAGGTCACGGCCATAACATTTGGCACATACACCACGTCCGGTTTCACAGGTAAGTACTGAACGAATTTCTACTTCTTCAATGGAGGTCTCAGCGATTTTCTGAGCTACTACTTCGTCAATCATTTGATTGGCTTCGCAGATCAGATCATCAGAAATAGGATCATAAATTTCGTGGAGTGAAACACGCCCGATAATTCTGTCCTCAAGACTTTCAATGATATCTTCATTGTCTTTCAATGCCGACATCTTAATACCACGGAGTGTACCACAGTCATTCTCGTTAATGATCACATCTTGTGACACATCAACTAGACGACGAGTCAGGTAACCCGCATCGGCAGTTTTAAGAGCCGTATCGGCAAGACCTTTACGAGCACCGTGAGTAGAGATAAAGTATTCAAGTACCGTTAGTCCCTCTTTGAAAGAAGAAAGAATCGGGTTCTCAATTACCTCATTCCCTTGCTGCATGGAACTCTTCTGAGGCTTCGCCATCAGACCACGCATACCACCTAACTGACGAATCTGCTCTTTAGAACCTCGAGCTCCGGAATCCGCCATCATATATACCGGGTTGAAACCATCTCTGTCGTTCTGCAGGGCAGTAAACAGGGTTTCGGAAACACGGTTTGTGGTACTGGTCCACTTATCAATAACCTGGTTGTAACGTTCGTTGTCGGTAATGAAACCCATCTCGTAACGTCCCTGAATATCATTCACTTCTGCCTTCGCTTTAGTAATCAACTCAGCTTTCGCATCCGGAATAATGATATCATCAAGGCTGAAAGACAGACCACCAATGGTGGCTTCTTCATAACCAACTTTCTTCATGTCATCAAGGAATTTAGCCGTCTTAGCCGTTCCTACAATTGCATGAATATCACCAATCAAGTTTCTCAGTTCTTTTTTACCAAGAGTTTTGTTGATGAATGGGATTTCCTTAGGTGTAATCTGGTTGAAGAGAACACGTCCCGTAGAAGTTTTAATTACTTCGTTAGATACTTCTCCGTCTTCATTGATTACAGGAATCCGAACGTTGACTTTGGCGTGTGTATCCAACTTACCTTGGTCGAAAGCAACCAATACTTCTGCTGGAGAAGAGAAGGTTTTGCCTTCACCTTTACGGCCATCATCCGGCTTGGTAAGATAATACAGACCCAAAATCATATCCTGAGAAGGAACCGCAATTGGTCCACCATTCGCAGGAGATAAAATATTGTGAGAACCTAACATCAGCACAGAAGCCTCAAGTACGGCATCATGGCTCAATGGAAGGTGAACAGCCATCTGGTCACCGTCAAAGTCAGCGTTAAACGCTGTACATGCGAGCGGGTGTAATCGGATAGCTTTTTCTTCAATAAGTACCGGCTGGAATGCCTGAATACCTAAACGGTGCAAGGTTGGTGCACGGTTAAGCATTACGGGGTGTCCATCAATTACATTTTCAAGGACTTCCCAAACAACGGCATCGCGTCGGTCTACTACTTTCTTAGCGCTCTTAACCGTTTTCACATATCCACGCTCAATGAGTCGACGGATAATGAATGGCTTGTAGAGCTCAACCGCCATTTCTTTCGGCAGACCGCATTCGTGCATTTTCAGCTCGGGTCCTACCACAATCACAGAACGGCCGGAATAGTCAACACGCTTACCAAGAAGGTTTTGACGGAAACGGCCACTCTTACCTTTCAGCATATCTGAAAGTGACTTAAGAGGTCGGTTGTTGTTTCTTACTGCGTTTGATTTTCTTGAGTTATCGTAAAGTGAATCAACCGCTTCCTGAAGCATACGTTTCTCATTTCTGAGAATTACATCAGGAGCTTTAATATCAATCAGTCTCTTAAGACGATTGTTACGGATGATGACACGACGATATAGATCATTCAAGTCAGACGTTGCAAAACGACCACCTTCAAGAGGCACCAACGGACGTAATTCTGGTGGAATTACCGGGATTACACTCTGAACCATCCACTCGGGACGGTTTTCAGTATGCTGGTTCGCTGCACGGAAAGACTCAATTACCTGGAGACGCTTCAGCTTTTTCTTCTTACGCATCTGTGAAGTCTCATGCTTCACTTCATAACGTAACTGATAAGCCAATTCATCAAGATCCTGATCAGCAAGAAGTGCTTCTAAAGCATCTGCTCCTTCCTTAACGATAAATTTGTCGTCATCGTCATTATCAAGTTCTTGGTTGTCTTCAGGGAGTTGTTCTAAAATATCCCATTTTTCTTCTTCCGAGATCATATCACCCTGAGCATAACCGAGGTCACGCGCCACACCCGGATTGATAATTACGAATGTCTCGTAATAAACAATCTTATCAAGGTTCTTAGATGATGTACCTATTAAATAGGCAATCTTGTTAGGAAGAGATTTGAAATACCAGATGTGTACTACAGGAACGGTAAGGGTGATATGCCCCATTCGCTCACGACGTACAGCTTTCCGGGTAACTTCTACACCGCAACGGTCGCAGATAATTCCCTTATAGCGGATACGCTTGTATTTACCACAATGGCATTCGTAATCTTTCACCGGCCCGAAGATCTTTTCACAGAAAAGACCGTCCATTTCCGGTTTGAATGTTCTATAGTTTATTGTCTCAGGAGTCAAGACTTCTCCGTGAGAGCGAGATAAAATCGTCTCTGCGGAAGCAAGGGATACCCCAATGCTGTCGAAGTCTTTCGTGACTGTTAATGTCTTAGTTACTGGCAAGGATGTTCCTCCAAATTATTAACAGTGAAATTATTCAATGTGCATTTCAAGGCCGAGACCCATAAGCTCTCGTAACAATACCTTGAATGATTCGGGCACGTCGCCATCGGGCAGGTTCTCACCTTTCACGATCGCTTCATATACTTTAGAGCGCCCTTTTACGTCATCACTTTTTACAGTGAGCATTTCTTTCAAGATGCTGGATGCACCATATGCGTACAGTGCCCAAACCTCCATCTCACCAAGTCGCTGGCCACCAAACTGAGCTTTACCGCCCAATGGTTGCTGCGTAATAAGTGAATATGGCCCGATAGAACGAGAGTGCATCTTGTCCTGAATCAGGTGATTTAGTTTCAACATGTAGATATAACCTACAGTTGTTTTCTGTGCGAATGGCTCACCTGTACGTCCGTCATAAAGATTTACGCGACCGTCTTCAGGTAATCCTGCTTCTTTTAGTTTCTCTCTAACTTCATCCATAGATGCACCGTCGAAGATAGGCGACGCAAAGGTCACACCCATTTTCTTGGCAGCCCATCCAAGAATGGTTTCATAAATCTGACCAAGGTTCATACGAGAAGGTACACCCAGTGGGTTTAGACAGATGTCAACCGGGGTGCCGTCTTCCATAAATGGCATGTCTTCGGCAGGCACGATTTTAGCAACCACACCTTTGTTTCCGTGACGACCGGCCATCTTATCACCTACGTGAAGCTTACGTTTCTTAGCAACATAAACTTTCGCTTTCTGAATGATACCTGGCGGGAGTTCATCTCCTACCTGGATGGCAAATTTACGACGCTTAGCTTCGGTGTCAATTTCACGACGAAGCTCGCGGTAGTTAGCAAACAACTCTTTAACCATCTTCACAAGCTCACCATCAGTGGCCCAGTCGATGTTTTCGTTGATGTTTACCGGATCTAATTCTTCAAATACAGATTTCTTGTATTTCTCGCCTTTCGGGATCAGCTCTACATTACTGTAGTCCAATACACCTGGAGATGTTTTATCGCGAAGCAGTGAGTACATCTTGTCGGCCCAAAGCTGGTTCAATTCAGCCAGCTTCTGCTTATGACGTTCTTCTTCCTGCTCAACACGTTTTTTCTCTTCTTTACGAGATACTAACTCATCACGCTTACGACTGAAAAGCTTAGTGTCGATAACAGTCCCTTCAACACCCGGAGGTACTTTAAGGGATGCATCTTTCACATCACCAGCTTTATCACCAAAAATGGCGCGGAGTAATTTTTCTTCCGGGGTAGGATCTGTTTCTCCTTTTGGAGTAATTTTACCTACTAATATATCGCCATGCTCAATCTTAGCACCTACGCGAATAATTCCACGCTCGTCAAGGTTGCGGGTTGCATCCTCACTTACGTTAGGAATTTCACGAGTCAGTTCTTCTTCACCACGCTTAGTGTCACGAACTTGTTGTTCGAATTCAGTAACGTGAATGGAAGTATAAATGTCATCTTGAACGATGCGCTCACTCACTACAATAGCATCCTCAAAGTTGTACCCTCTCCAAGGCATGAAAGCCACGAGCAGGTTACGGCCAAGAGCAAGCTCACCTTTATCGGTTGAACAACCGTCGGCAAGAGCCTGACCTTCTTTAACTTTGTCGCCAATCTTAACAACCGGACGCTGGTTTATGGTAGTATCCTGGTTGGTACGAATGAATTTATCGAGCTTGTACGTTTTCACCCCACCATCAAAGTAGCAATGCTGCTCGTCTTCGGTACGGTTGTATTTAACTCTGATTTCAGTCGCACTTACATATACTACTTCACCAGCAGAATCTGCTGTAATGATAGCACGTGAGTCACGGGCAGCACGTTGCTCAAGTCCGGTTCCCACAACAGGAGCCTCCGGACGGAGAAGAGGAACTGCCTGACGCTGCATGTTCGAACCCATCAGGGCACGGTTAGCATCATCATGTTCAATAAATGGAATCATCGCTGCCGCCAGAGAAGTAATCTGGTTAGTAGCAACATCCATATATTCAATTTCTTCAGGCTTCACACGCAGGTAGTTACCCTCACGTGTACGAGAGAAAATAGCTTCACTCTCAAAAACCCCTTTATCATCAATTTCTGCATTAGCCTGAGCAATTACTGTCTCATCTTCCTGCTCAGCCGCGAGATATTCTACATCTTTGGAAACTTTTCCTTCCTTCACTTTTCGGTAAGGAGTTTCAATAAATCCAAAGTCATTTACTTTCGCATGCACACATAAAGAGGAGATCAAACCAATGTTTGGACCCTCAGGTGTTTCAATTGGACAAAGACGACCATAGTGAGTATAGTGAACGTCACGAACCTCAAAACCGGCTCGTTCACGTGTCAAACCACCAGGTCCTAGGGCCGACATACGTCGCTTGTGAGTCAATTCAGCTAATGGATTCGTTTGATCCATGAACTGAGAAAGCTGGTTAGTACCAAAGAAAGTGTTAATTACACTAGAAATGGTACGTGCATTCACAAGATCCTGTGGAGTTAGCTGCTCAGCATCACGAGAGTTCATACGCTCGCGGATTGTTCGCGCCATTCGGGCAAGCCCAATAGCAAACTGTTGACCTAACTGCTCACCTACCGTACGTACACGACGGTTGCTCAAGTGATCAATATCATCAACCTGAGACTTCATGTTCTTAAGGCGGATAACCTCTTTTACAATCGCTACAATATCTTCTTTAGTCAGATACTGAAGGGTGTTATCCTGATCTAATTTAAGTCGTTTGTTAAGTCGGTATCTTCCAACTTCACCTAAGTCGTATTTCTTGTCACTGAAGAACAGTCGCTCAAGAATTGAACGTGCAGTTTCAGGATCTGGCATTTCACCTGATCTAATCTGCTGGTAAATTTCTCCAAGTGCAGTTGACTCATCATAAGTAGGATCCTTACGAAGCGTATTCATAATTACAGAACGCTCAGACTCTTCAGCTGAAATTTTCTGTACCAGAACTTTCTCTACTTCTGCTTCCTGAAGGGATCCAAAGTCATCTTCTGTAAGTTCATGATCACGTTCAAAGATTATCTGACGATTCAGTGCCTCGGTAACTTCACCGGTCTCATCATCAACCACTTCTTCCATGCTTTCAACAACAATATTCTCAGCAAGGCGTCGCCCAACTAATTTCTTGTTGTAATCAGCCTTCTTGCCAAACTTGATTTCTTCAGACATCTCAAACAAGCTAAGGAGCTCGATATCTGATGAATAACCAAGTGCACGTAATAGTGTAGTGGCTGGAACTTTTTTCTTACGATCGATATACGCCCAAAGTACGTCACGAATATCCGTTGTAAACTCAATCCATGAGCCTTTAAAAGGAATCACTCGTGCAGAATACAATTGTGTTCCATTCGGGTGGACATTTTGTCCAAAGAAAACTCCGGGGGAACGGTGCAACTGACTTACAATTACACGCTCTGCGCCATTGATTATAAATGTTCCGCGATTTGACATCCAGGGCAGGTCGCCTAAAAATACTTCCTGCTCAATAGTTTCGCTGGCTTCGTCACTATCATCAACAGACGATAGTCGCAATTTTGCTTTAAGCGGAACGGAATAAGTTAAACCACGATCCTGACATTCAGCAATCGTATAACGAGGCACATCAACATTGAAATATAGAAATTCAAGTATGTGAGTCTCACGACTGTCCTGAATCGGAAAGTTTTCATTAAATATTCGTTGTAGCCCTTGACTTTCACGCTCATTGGGAGCAATGTCAAGTTGTACAAATTTTTCGAATGACTCTAATTGGATGTCCAGAAAATCCGGATAATCCAGTACATGTTTGGTTTTACCAAACGATAAGCGTTCCGTGTTCGGAATAGTTTGCATCTTCTTGCTCAAAAGGAACCTCTCCTCTTAGATTGAAGGTAAATGATACGGCTAAACCCCAAGGCTATCGGGGTCGATTTATATAGACGCCAATAGCCAATACCGTTTTCACGGCATTGGCTACCAACGAATTTGTAAGTATGAGTTACTTGAGCTCTACTTCAGCACCAGCTTCTTCAAGCTTGGATTTAATGTCTTCAGCTTCATCTTTCGATACTGCTTCTTTAACATTATTAGGAGCTCCATCAACTAATTCTTTGGCTTCTTTAAGCCCAAGACCAGTGATACCGCGTACTTCTTTGATCACGGCGATTTTCTTAGCACCAGCACTCTTCAGAACTACGTCAAACTCAGTTTGCTCTTCTCCACCACCGGCTTCTCCACCGCCAGCAGGTCCAGCTACTGCAACAGCAGCTTGAGCAGGTTTGATATCGTATTCTTCTTCAAGAACTTTTGCAAGTTCATTTGCTTCTTTAATTGTCAGGTTGACAAGCTGTTCAGCTAAATCTTTAACGTCAGCCATTATTTTTCTCCAGTTGTTTTGATATAAAAAATTCTAGTTGTGTATAAAGGGGTTACTCTTCGCCTTTTTCAGCGATGGTTTTAACAGCACCAACAAGGTTAGATCCTTGTGATTCAAGCGCACCAACTACATTAGATAGTGGGGCCATCAACAGACCAAGGATATCACCAATAATCTCGTTCTTCGACTTCATAGCGGCAAGAACGTCCAGCTTATCTTCCCCGTAGAAATCTCCGTCTACGATAGCTGCTTTAAATTGTGGCTTGTTATTATCCTTGATAAAATCTTTAAGTACCTTGGCAGGTGCAGATAATTCTTCTTCAACGAATGCAAACGCATTTTGCTCAACAAGTGCCGGGATGATTTCATCATATCCACCAGCCTTTTCCATTGCGAGCTTCATCAGTTTGTTCTTATATACTTTGAAGCGAATATCTCCCTTACGAAATGCACCTCGCAGCTCATTAACTTCAGGTACCGACATTCCAGAATAGTTCGTGATATATAAAGCACTTGAACTATTTAGTTTATCGGCAATCTCGTCTAAAACTGCTTGCTTTTCTGCAGTAGGCATAATTTAATTCCTCCTATTATAGGGATGTAACTGCGGTTCTGCTTATCGGGATGCTTGGTCCCATTGTGCTGCTTATGAAAACACTTTTCACATACAGCCCTTTCGCGGAAGCCGGTCTCAGATTCATAACGGTTCGGAAGAATGACTCAGCATTCTCCTTCAAGTCGCTAGCTCCAAAACTAACTTTTCCAATCGATGTATGAAGGATTCCGGCTTTATCAACTCGGAAATCAATCTGTCCGGCCTTAACTGTTTTAACAGCATCAGCCACATCCATTGTTACGGTTCCACTCTTAGGGTTAGGCATCAGTCCGCGGGGCCCTAAAAAGCGCCCAAGCTTACCGAGTTTACCCATTACGTCAGGGGTTGCGATAATCACGTCGATATCGGACCACCCCTCTTCAATTTTCGTGATGTAGTCATCAAGACCAACATGGTCAGCACCAGCTTCTCTAGCTTCATCTTGCTTAGCTTCGTTTACCAAAGCCAGCACGCGAACTTCTTTCCCTGTTCCATGAGGCAAGCTCACAGTACCACGGACCATCTGGTCAGCGTGGCGGGGATCAACTCCTAATCGGACGTCAACGTCCACAGAAGCATCAAAGTTTACGTTAGATGTTTTTTTAACCAGATCGCACGCTTCTTCCAAAGTATACTCTACCTCGGGATTCACGAGTGCCACAGCCTGTTGGTATTTTTTTCCTCTATTTGCCATGATCACAATTCCTTACTTTTCGCGATTTACTCTAAGACCCATACTGCGAGCCGTTCCTGCAACCATTTCCGCACCAGCTTCGATGTCAAACGCATTTAAGTCTTCCATCTTTTCTTCTGCGATTTCTTTGCATTGGCTCCAGGTTACTGTACCTACTTTATTTCGGTTAGGTTCACCTGATCCGGACTTGATTTTCGCTGCTTTCTTGAGAAGTACAGGTGCTGGTGGAGTCTTAGTTTTGAATGTAAAAGACTTATCAGCATAAACCGTAATCTCAACAGGAACAACAGTTCCGGCCTTGTCCTGAGTCTTAGCATTAAAGGCTTTACAAAACTCCATAATATTGATTCCTGCCTGACCGAGTGCCGGTCCTACAGGTGGCGCAGGGTTTGCCTGCCCCCCAACAATCTGGAGCTTCAGGATTTTATCAACTTTTTTAGCCATGGATTCTCAGGATCCTATAATTAATAACTTCAGTTTATTTTGCGTAATAGCTAGTGTGCATCAACTAGGTTCTTTAGCTGGCGGATTCAACTTGGCTAACATCCACTTCTACCGGAGTCTTACGGCCAAAAATACTTACCATAACTCGCAGTTTTAGTTTTTCAGGATTCACTTCCTGAACAGTACCATCAAAATCTTTAAATGGTCCGGATATCACTTTAACCAGGTCTCCCTCGCTGTACGGAATTTCAATATTCCGTGATTCTTCACCACTATCTTGCACTCTACCAATGATGCGCTTGACCTCGTGCTCTTTAAGTGGTGATGGCACCGTTACATTTTTACCTACCTTCAAAAAACCAAGGCAGGAAGGTGCACTTTGTACTAAATTGTTTACTTCTTCATCATAATGAGTATTTAAAAGGATATAACCCGGAAAGAAATTCTTCTCTCTGGTACGCTTCTTTCCTGCACGAATTTCAACCACAGTTTCAGTAGGAATCAAGATTTCACTAATCTTGTCTTCCAAACCCTGATCTTCTATTTCGCGCTCAAGAAACTCTTTAACCTTTTTTTCATGACTGGAAAAACATCGAACTACGTACCAATCATGCGTTTGTTCTTTACTCATTATTTAATTGTAAATAGCTTCTAATATGGTGCTATACATTTGATCGACACCAAAGATGAATAACGATACTATTATTGTAAAAACTACAACGATAATCGTGTTATCGATTAGTTCTTGCTGAGTAGGCCAAGAAACTTTCTTGAACTCCTTAACCACTCCATCAAAAAAATTATTAATCTTGCTCATATTATCTATTTGAATATGCACGGGTGGAGAGGCTCGAACTCCCGACACCTGGTTTTGGAGACCAGTGCTCTGCCAACTGAGCTACACCCGTGTAAAGCGCACAAGAGCAGGCGGAATCCGTCTGCTCTTTGCACTGGCCTTATTTAGGTAATAACCTAATCCAATATTTTAGTTACCACTCCGGCACCGACGGTACGGCCACCTTCGCGTATCGCAAAGCGTAATCCCTCTTCCATAGCCACTGGCTGGATAAGTTCTACACTT